>NZ_JBHTRF010000027.1:0-87632 GCF_042796115.1 Kitasatospora sp. NPDC056446
GCACCGCGAGAGATCGCGGTGCCGCCCCGTCGTCGTTTCGCGGAGTCCACCGAAGCCTGGCCACGTGTCGGCCACCCGCCGCCGCTGGCTGCGGGCCAGCGGCTCAGTTGAGGTACATCCCGGCCCAGGCACCGTCATAGCCCGTCGAGGCCATGGCCGTCTCGAAGTCGTCCCAGGCGGTCTCGGGCGCCGAGAAGTGCTGCTCGAAGTACTCGACCGTCAGATCGCCCTCCAGCCACTCGTGGCCGCAGCGGCAGCGGACGAAGACGTGCGCGCGGACGTTGAGGAGCAGCCAGTCGCGGGCCGCGTTGCACTCGCCGCAGGTGATCACGGTGCCGCGGGGGTTCAGCTCGTCGTGGTGCGGGACCGCGCGGATCACGGGCTTGGCCGGCGAGAGCGTGGGGAAGTCGGGGATCGAGAGCTCAATGTGATCGAGCGGCGGGAAGTCAGCCGGCTCGAGCGGGTCGTTGTGGCCGTCGTGAGGTCTCGGCGAATCCGACAAGTACAGCCCTTTCGTTAGCGATGCCGGGGTTAACCGGGCGCATGCCGATTTTATTCCCGAAACCGGCAGTTCGTTATCCAGCTGTGACTTCTCCAGTGCTGGAATGATTGAGCACTCCACTTGGCCTGTGGGCGCGAGTTAGCCTGCTGAGCGTCGGTCTTGGCCAGAAGGGTCAGCAGACGATCTCGTCGAGGTCAGCCGCTGAGTGCTCGAAGTCGGAGATGAAGAGGTGGTAGCGGAGCGTGCCGCGATAGTTGGCGATGCGATCGTCTGAGATCTCTGCGGTGCCGAAGCGGACGACTGTTAGTGGCCAGTTGAGATGGCTCTGATCAACATTTCGGGATGACCGAGGGTGATCGTCACGGGGTGAGCAGTACGCGCCGCCGGAGGAGTTCGAAGCCGGCGCGGCCGTAGCCTTGGCGTTTGAGGAATTTGACCCGGTTTACGTGCCCCTCGACCATGCCACTGGAGTAGGGCATGGTCAGACCGGCGGTTACGGCGTCGAAGTCCTTGTGGAGGTTGCGGGCGAAGCTGTGCAGGGGCGGCAGTTCGCTGCCCTCGGCTGCCTTGATCCAGCGTGGCAGGAGGTGGCCGTCGAGGTTCTTCATCATCTTGGCGAAGTCGCTGATGTGCTGGCGGAGGTCCGCGAGTTCGGGGCAGCTGGCCAGGATCCGCTTGAGGCGGAGCTCCTGGCCGGAGCTGAGGTTGTCGGGGTGGCGGGTGAGCCAGCCGACGACCTGCCGGATGGTGGGCGCTTCGGACTTCTTGGGCGTCGGAGTTTCGGCCGAGCGGAGAGGTTCGAGCCAGCGCCGGACGCTGCGGCTGCTGCCCCGGTAGCCGCGCTCCCGGAGCTCACGGAACAGCCGACCGCTGTCGGTGCAGCCCTCCTGCCAGCAAACCACGACCACAAACGGGTTCGCGCCCGCGTCGAGCACGCCTTCGCCCGGATGAAGACCTGGAAGATCCTGCGTGACTGCCGTCTGAGAGGCGACGGTGTGCGCCACGCGATGCACGGCGTTGCCCGCCTACACAACCTCGCTCTCGCGGGATGACTCCCGCCGCATGCGGGACCTGAGAGGTCCCCGGGAGACGGCTCCCCACCTCGCAGTCTCGGAGGAGAATCAGGCGAGGCAGAACTCGTTGCCCTCGATGTCCTGCATCGTGATGCACGACTCGTTGACGCCATCGGCGCGCTGCGTCAGCACGTGTTTCGCGCCGAGCGCCATCAGCCGTGCGCATTCGGCCTCAAGTGTGGCCAGACGCTCCTCACCCACGAGCCCGGCGCCGGCCCGAACATCGAGATGCACCCGGTTCTTGACGACCTTGCCCTCGGGAACTCGCTGGAAGAGCAAACGCGGGGCCACACCCGAGGGATCAGTGCACGCGAAGTAGACCTCATCCTCGGGCGGCAGCGATCGCTGGTACTCCTCCCAGGTGGCAAAGCCCTCCGGGACCGTCGGTACGACGTACCCCAGCACCTCGCACCAGAAGGCGGCGAGGCGGACAGGCTCCGCGCAGTCGAAGGTCACTTGGAACTGTTTGATCGTTGACATCGGCGCACAATAACAGGGGCCCTGCCCATCTCCCCAGGTCGGGAGGTCCGTGGAGGCACCTGCTACCCGCTGCCATGTCGTGCGGTCGCAGGGGTGAACCGAGGTCAGCGCCTCCCAAAGGGAACCTGGGATGCGATCCTGGCCAGCCACTCTCATGCTGCCAAAGATCAGTTACGGGACAACCCTTAGGAGCCGAGCGGCTCCGCGTTTTGCCAGGAGATCAGCGAAACGAAAGTTCTTCGCGAGCCTGTTCAGGTTGATCACTTCCCAGCCCGCTGCGGCGAGGGCGGCCTCCGCCTCCTCTTCCGCCCGCTCGCCGACCTGCATCTTCTCAGCTGCCTGCATCCAGCTCTCCTTGGCCGTGGCGGACATCGATCACCTATGCCACCCGCCAAGTGTGAACCAGGGCACCGACATCAGCGCACTTACCGGCTGTGGGCGGCGAGAGCATCGGCCGCTGCCGTCGCGGGCCAACCCCCGGCGTCTGACAGGCCATAGCAGGGGCTCAATCACACCGTTGTCGGTGTGGTCTCCTACACTGCTGGCGTGTCCAGGAGTAACCCCGCCACCGACAGTGCCGCCTCGGCACGTGGGCGAAGTGTGGTCTGGCACACGACTGGCAGCGGCAAGTCGAACACAGTCGCGTGGCTGGTCCTCGCCGCGAGGCGGGCGGATACCCCCCAAATCAGCAAGTGGCAGCGAGCGCTGCGGGAGCGGTTGTCCCTCCTACAAGAGATCCGGCATCTCGACCGGCACAGCCCGGCCCGATCAGACCTTTCCGATCTTGAGGAGGGCCTGCGCGATCTCATCGAGCACGTGCCGACGCCGCTGACAGAAGCCCCGCCCAGGCCGAACCTGCCGACGATTCTCTTCGCCCGCAGCTGCGAGGCCAGCCGCACGTGCTGCTCACCGCCGAGCTTGGTTGACAATCTTCCGCTCCCGCCGGGCACGGGAGACGACGCCGAATGGGTGTCGGCTGCTTTGTCCGTCCTGACGCTGGCGGCCTTGGTCGTATCCGGCCGCCTGGTGCTCGCCCTCCGAGTCAGCCCGCCGCCGCTCGGTTACGTCCCGCCAACGTGGGCTTGTGCGTGCGGCCCGAAGCGCTTGGCCGCTCCGCTCGTTCCTCGCGGGCCCTCTGCCGTGTCCCTGTCCGACGTCCGCTTGTGGGGGCACCGGTCAGGGCTGGGCCGTGGCGGGCTGGTCCTCGCGGCGTAGCCGTACCGCGTGTCGCCTCTTGGCTTCCGAGGTTGACATGCAGTTTGTTAAGGGATTGACAGGGCTGGTGGCCGCTGCCGCGTCGTTCGCCGTGCTGCCGTGGTGGGGCTTCCTCGTCGTGGTGGTGCTTGCGATCGTCGTGCTGGGCGGGTCGCAAGTGATCACCACCATCTGGCCGAGTGAGTCAGCTGACCGCAAGGTGCTGATCGAGCAGTGGCAGATCAACTACCACGACCGTTGGCGCCGCCGAACGGACCGCCGCGAGCGCCGTCGGCGACAACGGCGGGCGGGCAAGGAGCTTGACCACAACCACCGGAGGCGCAACGGTCCCTCGTCCGGCGGCCCGGTACCGTGACCGACTCCCGGCGGCCAGCGCCTCCAGCCGGTACGAGTCCTGCATCGGGCGGCCGGGTCTGGGGCGCTTGGCCAGGCGAGGCTGGAGTCCGTCGTCCCGTGGCCAGGTCGGCCTGCCGGACTTCTCGGGCAGGACAGGGACTTCACCTGCTCGGGGCGGGTCGGGGGGTGGCCTGTTCGGCTCGCAGAACCTGGACGACAAGGGCGGAGGCCGCCTTGTGGAGTCGAGGTGAGCGTGCCTCCGCGGCGGCGGCGCGGGCCGGCGGCTCGGTGGAGGTGGCAGCACCGTGCAGGAGGGCGGCGAGGGCCGGCCCGGTGCTGAGCCAGGTATCGATGTTCGACCACATCTCTGCGTTGCGCTCCTCCACCGTGGCGGTGTGGCCGGGCTCGATCGGTGTCCCGTCCGCCCGGGTGTGGCGGCGCAGGGTGGCGTTCCATTCGTCGAGGATCTGGTTGGCTCCCGCGAAGGTTCCGGCAAGGGTGCGCAGGTAGTAGCCGGCCCGGTCGGCTTCCTGCCCAGGGGGCAGGAGCTGGTGGGCGGCGTGGCCGTCTTGGAGGAGGGCGTCGGCGTGGGGCAAGACCCGCTGGAGGTGGGCGAGTGTGTCGGCGTCGCGGCGGACTTTGCCGTCGTCGTAGAGCTGATCGTCCAGCGGCCAGCCGTCTTCGTCGCAGAGGCCGTCGGAGATCGAGTCCCAGTGGTCGAGGGCCAGTTGGGCTCCTTGGAGGGCTTCTTCGAGGACGGCCAGCCGGTGGCGGGCGAGGAGCCGGTCGTGGCACGGCAGCAGGATGTGCTCGATGTCGGCGGCTGCGGTCTCCGGGTCTGCGGGGACTGCGAGTTGGAGCTGGTCGTCGGCGGCGGCCTGCTGGGTGTAGGCGTGTCCGTCGGTCAGGGCGATCGAGCGGATCGTGTAGCCGAGCCCGGTGGTGTGCTGATCCTCGGTGACGAGTAGGCCGATCGGCCGGGCGGGGTCGGTTAGGACGGAGGCGTTGCGGAAGTCGGCGCACCGGATGGGGCCGAGCGCGAGCAGCGAGACGATGTCGGCCATGTTCGCGTCGAGGTCCAGGTGGTGCTCGGCTGTCCAGGTGCCGGGCAGGCGGGCGGCGAGGGCGGTTGCGTAGGAGGGTAGGTCCACGGTCCTGTTCTCGGTTGTCGGCTCGGGCCTGGGGGTTTCGTCGGTGCGGGCGAGCGGCTACGGTCGCGGGGCGGGCCCGGCGCGAGCAGTGCGCCGAGCCCGCCGTCAGCTCGGTGGGTCAGTCCTCGGCCGGGGCGGGGTCGACCGCGATGTCGAGCAGGCCCTCGGCGTGGGCGAGGTGCTCGTGGACCTGGGCGGCGTCGGCGCCGGTGACCACCAGGTGCCCCAGGCGTGCGGTGCCGAGGTCGCCGGCCGGGGGCAGGAGGACCTGCTCGCCCGGGTGGCACTCCCACACGAGGCGCTCCAGCCAGTCGGGGGTGCCCAGTTCGGGTCGGGGCCGGGCGGTGCGGACGGTTCCGGAGGTGGCCGGGTAGAGGAAGCGGACGCCGGCGGCACCGGAGCGGGTGGGGGTGAGGTCGGGTTCGCGGCCGAGGGCGATGTCGGCCGCTGCGGCGGCGAGGTCGATGCCGGTGGCGAGACGGACCAGGTGTCCGATCAGGTCGCCGCCGATGCGCCCGTTGACCTCGATCAGCCGCGGGCCGTCGGCGGTCAGGCGCATCTCGACGTGGGAGATGCCGCTGTTCATGCCGAGGGCGTCCAGGGCGGCCTCGGCGACCGGGCCGACCTGGGCGAGCAGCGGGTCGCCGGCGACCACGACGTGGCCGACCTCCTCGAAGTGGGGTTCCGGTCCGAGTTCCTTGCGGGTGACGGCGACGGCGGTGGTGATGCCGCGGCGGGTGACGCACTCGACCGAGATCTCGGGGCCGTCCAGGTACTCCTCGACCAGGACGCCGCTGCCCTCCTCGCCCTGGTCCTCGGCCCGGGCGCCGGCGTAGGCGAACGCGCCCGGCAGGTCGTCGGGCTTCTCCACCTTGATCACGCCGATGCTGCCCGCGTGGGCGGCGGGCTTGAGGACCACGGGGTAGCCGATGCGGCGGGCCGCTCGGGCGGCGGTCACCAGGGAGGTGACCCGGATCGACCGGGCGGACGGCACGCCTTCCGAGGCCCACACCGCCCGCGAGGCGGCCTTGTTCCGGCAGGCCGCGGCGGTGGCCGAGGACTGCCCGGGTACGCCGAGGTCGGCGGCGACGTGCGCGGCCGGCACCAGCGCGTATTCGTCCCAGGTCACGACACCCTTGATGTCGTGCCGCTCGGCGAGGCGGGCGACCGCCCAGCGCAGCTGCTCCAGGTCGGTGAGGTGGGCCACTTCGTGGTCGCGGACGTGATCCAGCTGCCAGGTCGGTTCGGTGGCGTTCACCAGGACCAGCGGGCTGCGCCCGGCGGCGGAGGCGAGACAGTGGGAGCGATAGGCCGGGTCTCCCGAGCCCAGGACCAGAAGCACCCCTTCGTCACGGGTGTCGTTCGTCGGGGCGTTGACGGTGGTCATGCTGGTCCTTCCGGTACGGGGCAGGGCGGAGGGCACGGTGGGGTTCACCAGCGGGCCCTCGTCGGCAGGTGCGGGGCGGCCTGGCTACCGAGGCGCTTCGACAGCCGTCGCAGTGCGTGCTCGGTGGCGGGCTGGTGGCCGGTCAGGTGGACGACGGTGCGCAGGATGCGCGGCCGGTAGCCGAGGCGCGCCTTCGCCAGGTGGTTGGCGCGGCCCGCGTCGATGAGGGTCGCGCCCTGGTCGAGTGCCCAGCGGGCGGACTCGCACATCAGCCAGGTGTAGACGAGCGGGGCGAGGGGGTTCTCGTAGTCGAGGCCGGAGGCCCAGAGGTAGAGGCAGCCGTCGTACAGCCAGCCGTAGATCCCGCCAACGAGGTGGCCGTCGTGGCGGGCGGCGAGCAGGACGGTGCCGGGGACGGTGACAAGCTGCTCGAACATGTCGGGGCCGTAGAGCCGGGTGCCGTGGCGGTCGGCGGTGCCGGCGGCCAGCGGCGCGAAGGCGGGTACGGCGTCGAGGATGTCGCGGGCGCTGGTGTGCGGGTCGAGGACGAGGCCGGCTTCGGTGCCGCGGCGCCAGCGGCGGCGTATGTCCCGGCGTTGGCGCGAGGGCATGCCCTGCCACCACTGGTCGAGGGTCGGTCCGAGTGTGCGGGTCCAGGCGACGTCGGTGGCCAGGTCAAGGACCGTTCCCGCGCGGGCGGCGGTGGTCAGCCGGTCGGCCTGGGCCTGGTCGAGGCCGGGGTGGACGAGGGCGCTGGCGCCGAGCCGGGAGGCGAGGTCGAGGCCGGCCCGGGTGGTGGCGGAGGCCAGCGTGGCGGTCGCGGTGCCGGCTCCGCCGTACTCGGCGTGCGGGCTCCCGGCGTACAGAACTCGGCCGGGCCACACCGGCGGGACGCCGGCGTCGGTCTCCTGGCTCGTCCAGTACGGGGAGCCGTCGGCGTCGGTGAGGAAGAAGGAGACGGTCTCGGCGTCCCCGTCGGGGTCGGTCAGGTGGAGGTGGTGGTGGTCCAGGATCCGTTCGGTGGTCAGCGTCGACCAGGCGCTCGCCCAGGCCCGGGTGCGGGAGGGGTGCGGCGCCCGCCGGGTGTCGGCCGGGGCGTCGTCGAGTTTGTCGTACGCGCGGGCGTTGGCCTGGGGTACGGCGGAGTGGGGCAGGGTCATGCGGTGGCGGTCTCCAAGGGTTGGGGGGAGGCTCAGGCAGCTTCGGCCTGGATGGCGGGCTGGTCATGGTCGGCGTGCTCGGCGGCCGGCTGCTCGTAGGTGTGCCGGTGCCGGTGGAGGCCGGTCAGGCAGAAGGCGGTGGCGCCCGTGACGGCGACTGCTCCGGCGAACAACAGGGCCCGGACGCCGTCGGCGGGGACGACGGCGACCAGCAGACCGGCCAGCGGCAGGGGGGCCAGGACGAGCAGGACGCAGACCGACAGCGTCGCGCCGAAGCACCGGGCGGGGATCAGGCGGGCGCGGGCGGTGCGCAGGGCGACCGTCGCGGCGCCCTCGGCGGCCATCAGGGTGGCGACCGCGGCGGCGTAGGTGACCAGGTTGGGGGCCAGGGCTGCACCGGCGGCGGCTGCGCAGGTGACGGCGGAGGAGGTGAGGATCACGGGGAACAGGCCGTGGCGATCGATGGCCGGCTTGGCGGCGAGGACGGCCAGCAGGGAGGCCACGGCCGCGACGCTCCACACCAGGCCGGTGGCGGCGGTGCTGTGGTGGAGGTCCCGGGTGACGGTGATCGGGGTGGAGACCTGCAGGAGTCCGGACAGCAGGTTCGCGGCGGCCAGCGTGGCGACCAGCCAGGCGAGGGCCGGGGTGCCGAGAACTCCCTTCAGGCCGCCGGCCAGGGCGTCACGGGCGCGCTCGCGGGGGTGCTCGGCGACCAGGCGCAGGCGAACGCGCGGAGTGTGCATGATCAGCGCCATGGTGAGGGTGACGGCGGACAGGATCGCCATGGTGGCCAGCAGGAGGGCCGGACCGGCGAGCAGCAGGGCGCCGCCGATCAGCGGGCCCAGCAGCGCCGAGCTCTGGTCGATCGCGGTGAACCGCGACTGCACTCGGTGCGCCTGGACACCTGCGCGTCGGCTCGCCTCCGACCCGAGCGACTCGACCGCCAGGAAGCTGCCTTCGGCGAGCATCCCGGCGACGACGCCGAAGCCGAGCACGATCGGCACGCCGAGCCCCAGGCTCATCCCCGCCAGAGTCAGCAGGGCGGCGCCGCCGCGCGCCAGGCTGGTTGCCAGGACGGCGGTCTGCGGGCTGTGCCGGTCGACCAGCGGGCCGCCGAGCACGATCGCGGCGAGCCGGGGCATCCAGTCCAGTAGGAACGCGGCGCCGGTCCACATCACCGAGTGGGTGAGGGTGAGGACCAGCAGCGGCACGGCGTAGGTGATCACCGAACCCGCGAGGGCGTCGGTGCCGCGCAGCACGTAGCAGCGCAGCAGCCAGTCCCGGTCGCTCTGCGGTGTCCGCCGCAGGGCACGCTCGGCGTGGTCGCCGGACTCCGTGAACGGGAAGACGGACATGCTGCTCCTGCTGGCGTCGACGGCTCGGTGGTGCGCCCGCCGACGAAGCGTCGAGCGCATCCGTCGGCGGGCGGACAGCCAGACTCCGCGCTCGCTGGCCCGACGCATCGCGCCGATCTTGTGGTATCGCGCCTCGCCACCACCACAGACGACTTGAGTCGACTCCCGGTCGGGACCACCTCCTCACCCCACGTGAAGGGGGCCGGCACTTCGGTGCCAGCCCCCTTCACGCATTTCTGCGGCCGTGCGACAAGCGCCCGGCCACCGCCACAAGACGGAGGATTCGTTGGAACACCACAACCTCGCGGAAGCGTTCGGCGCGGTCGCTGCCGTGCTCGGCGTCGGCCACGTGCTGGCCGACTACGTGTTGGGCCAAACCGACTGGCAGGCCGCGCACAAGGGTGCCCCGAGGCCGGAGGAGGTCGCTGCCGGCGTCAGCCCCCGCCGCGGCTGGGGAGCCTGCCTCGCCCACTGCCTGAGCTACCACCTCGTCATGGTCAGCCTGTACGGCACGCTCCGGCTCGTCGTACCGCTGCCCGCCACCTTGCTCGGCGCGACGGCGGCGTTGGCCTGGTCGTTCGCCACACACGCGATCTTGGACCGTCGCTGGCCTGTCCGGTGGATTCTCCGCCGGCTCGGCTCGGCGGGCTTCGCGGAACTGCGCTCCGGCGGGCTCAACGGGGTGCACCTGGCAGACCAGGCCCTGCACCGAACGGCCTTGATCATCTCGGCCGTGCTGCTCGTACGGCTGTAGCCAGCTCCGCTGCCACCGGGGTTTCGGACCACCGGACGGGTCGCGGCCCGGCCAGGCCGCCGATGGCCACGCACGGCACAGGGGCAGCGCCCGCGGACGCTGCCCCTCCTTTACTGATCACTTCCGCGGCCACTGCGCCGACCACGCGGTCGGCAGAACTGGAGGTAGACCTTGACGATCGACGGTGCCGACATGGACCAGCCCGATGACTACGAGCTCCTGGCGACGGGGGTCTGGGTAGCCGGGGAGGTGGTCCCAGCTATCGTCCGGATCCAGCGGCCCACCCCGCCCCAGCCGCTCCCCCCGCTCCCCCCGCTCCCCGAGTGGGGCAGGTGCGCCGGGACTCGGGACTGCATCAACGGGGAGTGCTACTGCGCCGAGCCGATGCTCGCCGACTTCATGTTCCGCGACGGGGACGGCCCGGACAGCTACGGCAGCTGGGGCAGCTGGGAGGAGTAGCTGCTGCGGCTTCGCCGGGGTCGCTCCCCACGCAGGTCTGCGCGAGGAGCAACCCCGGGAGGTTCAGCGCCGGCTGTTGCGGGCCTGACGCCCCTGGACGGATGCCGGAGCCGCCGGCCCGTCGGTCCGGGCGCGGACGCCGGGCCCCTCGGGACTGGCCGAGGGCGCGGCAGACAGCTTCGCGATCCGGCGGACCCGCCAGACCATGACGGCGGTGACGGAGTCCGCGGTGTCGAGTTCGCGGCGGTTCCTGGCCTTCTCCAGGAGCGCGGCCGGGTCATGGCCGGCCGCCTCCGCCTCCGCGAGAGTGGCCGCGAGCGCGTCCCAGTCGCTCCCGCCGTGCTCGCCGGCTACGGCTTCGGGCAGCTTCGCCCGGATCACCGCGTCCTGGCGCTCACGCACCGGTGACGGCAGGGAGCGCCCCCGCGCGGCCATGGCGGCCATCGGGCGGGCGGCCACCGTGGCGTACGCCGCCCGCAGTTGCTCCGCCGCGGCGCTGGCGGCGGCGGCCTGCTGAGCGTGCGAGCGCGCGGAGTGCCACCGGGCGGAGGCGATGGCCAGCAGGATCAGGGCCGACAGCAGCATGGCGGTCACGCCGCCGTCCTCGCCACGGTTCCCGGTGTAGCCGCTGCTGAGCATCTCGCGGGCAGCTGCTCGCACTGCCCGGTTGTCGGCCCGCTCGGCGCGCACGTGGGAGCGTGATGCCCGCTCGAATGCCCTTGCTGCCGCGATGAGTTGGGCCCTGGTGTCGACCGGAGCGCGGACGGCCAGCACGTCGATGATCTCGATCGCGCCGACCAGCTGCCCCGCTGCGTCCTCTTCACTCCCTTCCTCTATGGTCCGGGTGGCGTCGTCGACCGCGGCTGCGGCATCCCGGCGGGCGCGGGCGGCCTTGGAGCCGGGCACGCGGGCCGTGCCGGTGGCCGGGTCGCCCGGCTCGGCGGTGCTCGCCCCGGCGGCCCGGACGCCGCCGCTCAGCCGCTTGCGGATGCGCGGGAGGGAGAGGTCGGGGGCCAGCTTCGAGCCGGGGAAGTAGACCGGGTCGCCCTTGCCGTTGCGGTCGTCCGGGTCAGCGACCGAGTACCCAAGGGTGTCTCCGGAGGGTCCGATGCGCCGCTGCACCAGCAGGCCGGCGGCGGCGAGGCGGTCGAAGAACTCGGCTTCGCTCGCACAGCCCGCGACGGCGCGGCGCACTTGGTCCCGCAGCTGGAGGCGGACGGGTTCCGGTCGCCCGAGCCGCTCGGCTTTGTGGGTTTCCGCGCTGGTCGGGCGCTTGGCGGCGGTCTTGTCGCCGGGATTGAGCTGCTTGAGGCCGAGGTCCTTCTCGATCTGCCGGCACTCGTCCTGGGCGCGCTGGGCGTCACCGTTGAGGCGGGCTTGGCGCCCGTCGCCGCGTACGACGGTGGCCATGATGTGGATGTGGCGCGGGTCGTGGCGGACCGCGATCCAGCGGCATCCGTCCGGGTCGCCGGGCTCGGCGATGCCGGCGGCGGCGACAACGCGACGGGCGACCTCGGCCCACTCCTCATCGGTGAGCAGCCGGTCGTCGGGGTCGGCGCTGACGGGGCAGTGCCAGACGTGCTTCTTCGGCCGCCTCGGTCCGAGCTGGTTGACCCGCAGGTCCAGGACCTGCTCCAGCTGCTTCAGGTTCGCTGTGGGGTCGCGGCCGGGGTCGGGCGCGAAGCCGTCCCAGCTCGCCACCAGGTGTGGGTCGAAGTGTTCGTCGTGCTTGCCGGGACCGTAGAGGTAGGCCAACAGGCCGTACGTCTTGCTGCCGCGGCTGATATCAGGGACCAATTGGTCCACCGGCGACCAGCTGGGCGGCGGCATCGTCGACCGCGGCGACCGCGGTGCGGACGGCTCCGAGCGTCGGGGCAAGCTCCGCCGGCTGGACGTAGCCGGCGGCGTTGAGACCGAAGACCATCTGGTTCAGGTTGTTGCCAACGCGGGCGAGCTGCGCACGGGAAGCGGCAAGCTCGTCGACGGCGCGGTCGAGTCGATCTTGGGGGTCGCGGTCAGCGGATGTTCCGCGGGCGGCGCTGATGGCGCTGGTCGCGAGGAAGCGACCGACGGTGACGGCGCGGGCAGCGGCGGCAGTGTCGATCTCGGTTTTCTCTTCAATGTTCAGACGCACGGTCAGCTTGCACGAGCGGCTCTTGGGGTCGCGGTGGCGACGGCGCGGGCGACGCGCGGGCGGCGCGTCGGCAGTCGGCTCAGCGGTCGGCTCGGTAGCGTCGTTCAGCAGCTCGATCGTCTCCTCCTCCTCCTTCTCCTTCTCCTTCCCGGCACCCCCTGGTGCCGGGAGACCGAGGACGAGTCGAGCGCCCCCGCTCGACTCGTCCTCGGTCTCCCTCGCCCCTCCTGGGGGCGAGGGCAAGTGCGAAAACCGGGCGTAAGCCCGGCTTTCGCGATAGCTTGCTGCGCCGTAGGGGCCAAGCGGCCAGGCACCGAACTGCTGTACTGGGCAAGCACTTTGGCCATATCAGGCGGCGGATTCCTCCAGTTCGATCTTGGCGTCGAGGAGCAGCCCGAGCCCGTAGTCCATGACCTCGATCGGGCCCTCCAGGACGACCTTGGGCCCGTGAGCGGTCCGGCGGACGAGCCAGCTGCCGTCGGTGGCGGCGGTGGCGGTGCGGACGAGGCGCTGCTCCAGGAGGAGGCTCATCAGGGCATCGGGGGTGGTCTTCGGCGTGATGGTACTGGTCATGGGCGTTTCCTCGGAAGCGAGTTGGGCGTGGGGTGGGGTTGCTGTGCGACGGAGTGCGCCGGGCGCGCGGAGCCGGTTGGGGAGGTCGGCGGAGGTTTGGCGTCGGTGTCCTCGATCATCCGCAGCAACTTGCCCATGCGCTCGTTGCTGATGGAGTAGCCCTCCTCCCGGAGCCCGGCGGCCACGACCTCCCGGTTGGTCCGGCCGGCCCGCGCGGCGGCCTGCCTGGCGACAGGCACCAGCACCTCGAGCTTCACCCGGGCCCGTCCGGTTGTCGGGGCCGGACCGGACGGACCCGGCACGGGCACCGGACCGGACGGACCCGGCACGGGCACCGGACCGGACGGACCCGGCACGGGCACCGGACCGGACGAGCCCGGCACGGGCACCGGACCGGACGGACCCGGCACGGGCACCGGACCGGACGGACCCGACGCGGGCACCGGACCGGACGGACCCGACGCGGGCACCGGACCGGACGGACCCGACGCGGGCACCGGACCGGACGGACCCGGCACGGGCACCGGACCGGACGGACCGCTGATCAGCCGGAGACGCGGTTGTTCGGCGAGTACCTGGGGGTGATCGAGTTCCTGAGCGTCAGGGCGGGTGCGGCGGAAGCGGGAGCGCCACCAGGACCGGACCGTGGCCGGTTCGGCGGAGTCGCCCTGGCCGGCCCGAGCCGTCCCGTTCTTCTCGGTCTCCGCGTCGACCGGCTCGCTGGACTGCGCAGCAGAGGAGGTGTGCCGCGACATGACGATGTACAGGTGGGTTGCGCCGCCGAGGACCAGCGGGGCGATGGTGCTGAGCGCGCCGACTGCGGCGTTGTTCAGGTGGAATCCCTGGCCGGCAGTCGTCTCGTTCAGGCGGACGGCGTGGGTCCAGTTTGCCCAGACGCTGGTGGCTGTGGCTCCGCCGAACACCGACCAGGTATAGGCGCGGGCGCGGAGCGGGGCCTCCTTCAGTACCACCAGCGCCCGCACGCCGTAGGCGATGAACCCGTCGATCGCGACTGGGAATATATACGACAATTCGGGGCGCACGTGCATGGCGACGGCCATCTGCTGCAGCGCGTCGTAGCTCAGGGTTCCGCCGACTGCGCCCATCACGCCGATTGCCGCTTTGTCCCACCGAGACATCCGACTCGGCTCGTTGGTCTCGCTCACGCCGCCACCGCCGTGGCCTCCGGGCTGAACGCAGCGGCGATGCGCTGCTCGCGCCGGAGCAGGACGGGCTGCGCGTCGAGCTGGGCGCGGGCCTCACGCACTCGGGTGAGGGCTCGCTTGCGGCCGATGCCGAGCACCGGTGCCCAGATCCGCAGGTCGAGGTCGAGGATGGCGGCGACCACGCAGACGCTGTGCTTCTCCTGCCGGGAGAGGTGGACCGCGCGGCCGTTGAGCGCGGCGACGACGCGGTCCTCCTCCCAGCGGCCGACGGTGCTGAGGCGGTGCAGCACGATCCGCTCGCTCTCGACGAGTCCGCCCCGGATGCCGTAGCGGTCGTTGGTCTCCAGTGCTTCGGTGAGGCACTCGTCGCTGACGGGGCAGTTGCCGCACAGGGCCTTGGCGGCCCGGGTCTCCTCGGCCTGGTCGGGCAGGGGGTAGAAGCGGTCAGGGGTGTCGGTGCCGGCGCAGGCGGCGCGCTGCACCCAGGTGTGGTCGCGGCGGGTGGCGATCGAGGTGATGGTGGACACGGGGTTGGGTCTCCGGGTGGGTCCGCGGGCGGGGCGCGGAGGTTCGGGGGCGGGTCGGCGCGACCGGGGGCGGTCGCGCCGGCCTGTCGGTGGCTAGCGCGGGCGGGTGCCGGAGAGACGGGGCGCCGTCTCTCTGGCCAGCGTTCTGATCCGCCGGTCGACCGCCGGGCTCGTCCTGGAGTCCGCGGGTGCGCTCGGGCGGCTGGCCTGGAGCTGGGCCAGGGCCCGCAGGTAGCCGGGCGAGGCGTCCTCCCGGGTCTTGATCTTGGGTTCCGGCGCGGGGGCTGCGTTGCGGGCGGTCGGTCGGGTTTCCGCTGCGGCGTGGGCCCGGTGGGTGCCCAGCACTCGGATGCTGCGCAGGATCGTTTCTCCGTTGGCCTGGTTGAGCGTTGCGACGAGCGCAGGGGCGAGGGTGCGGACGTGCGTCGCGTACGCCGGGGACTCGGCTCGGACGTCAAGGCGGCCCGTCTGGTGGTCGAAACTCACTGCGGTGACGTGGTCGGCGAGTTCGCCGACGGCGGCCGGCCACAGGTCGAGCAGCCCGCCGCCAGCCAGCGGCTCCTGCCAGGCGTGCTGGACCATCAGGTCGGACAGGGCCGCGCCGAGGCCCACCGGGTCGACCCGGCCGCGCCGGGGCCCGGCCGTCGACCCGGCGGTCCGGGTCTTCACCATGCTGTCGGGGCGCTTGGCGGCGTCGGCGCGGGCTCGGCGGAGGGCGAGCCGGGCGAGGTCGATCCCGGTAGCGGGCTGGTGGTCGTTCATCGTGCTGCTCCTGTTCGGAGGTGGCTGGAGGTGGCGCGGAGGCGGAGGACACGCGAGACGAGGTCGGGCCCGTAGATCTGCTCCGCCTGCTCCCGGCCGGCGATGCCCAGGGCGGAGGTGACCAGGGCGGGTCTGCCGCTGAGGTACTGGCGCCACGCCGTGGTGCGGGCTTCGCGGTGTTCCTCGCTGGTGGGCTGCTCGTCGAGGACGGCCAGCGACGGGCGGCCGGTCTCCCGTGCTCTCGCCCAGGCGTTCCGGAAGAGGCTCTGGACCGCGGAGCTGCGCGGCGCCTGCCAGGTGCCGGCCCACTCGGCGTGCCGATCCCGAGCCGCCTGCGGCGAGTCGCGCCACCAGGCGACGATCGCCTCGCGCTTGGCCTCGGTGTCGTACAGCAGCTCGGCTCCGGCCAGGCGAGCGGTGAGGAATCCGACCGGGCGGTGGATCCGGGTGGCCGGGGTCCGCTGAGCGAGTACGGCGATGACCTGGTGGACGGTCCACCCGGCGTCGGCGAGGTGGCGCACGGCCCAGGCGACCCGCGGCACGGGGCTGCCGCTGAGCCAGGTGACCTGGCGGACGAGTTCGAGTCCGAGCTGGTGGCGGCGACCGACCCGGTTCAGCTGCCGACGACCCTTCCGTTCCCCCTGGTGCTGCTGGTCGTTCCCGTTCGCGACGTCGTTCTCAGAGGGATTGTTGGTAGGTGCTGCAGGAGAAGACGTGACAGCACCGACCCCCATTGGGGTGCAACGAGGGGAGGTCGGCGAGGAGCGGTTGCCGGCCTTTCCGGGGCTGCGCCGCTTGGTTCGGCGGACCGTTCGGCGGGCCTTCTTGCCCAGCTGCGCGAGGGCGTGGCGGCCTCCGTCCGAGGCGACGCCGACGACCTTGCGGATGAAGGTCTCGGACTCGGCGGTCCGCAGGCCGATGGCCTCGTCGAACAGCTGCGGGATGGTGCGGACGAACTCGCTGGCCCGGCCACCCACCTGGCGCACGCGGCTGCCCTTGGTGGTGTAGCTGAGCAGGCCAGACTCCCGGAGAATCGACAGGTGGTACTGCACGGTGCGCTCGGAGACCTTCAGCATCCGCACGAGGTAGCCGACGCCGGGTCTGCACGGGGTGAGCTGAGCGAGGAGCTGGGCGATCCGGAGCGTGGTGCGGCCGAACCGCGGGCCGTGGGCGCGGGCCGGGGCGTGAGCCTGGGTGTCGGATGCCCAGTGGACGGCCTGCAGCCAGGTGTAAGTGTCCGGCGCGATGCGGCCGGTGGTGGTCGATATCCACTGCGCAGGATCGGGAACGAGCAGGCCGGAGGCGCTCGTCGCCCTCTCCGTGCTGTGCGCCTCGGCGGCGCGGTCGGACAGGGTGGTGCTGGGCACGGAAGTCCTCGCTGGGCATGGCGGCTGGCGCCCAGGGCTGTCGGGGCGCGGCGGCGGGTGCGGGCGGCTGTACGCGGTGGAGGTTCTCCTGCGGTGTCACCGGCAGGGGCTGTCTCGCTCGGGAGGGGCAGCCGGGGGCTCTCACGGCGCGGACCGGGGCAGGGTTGATCAGCCGACGTCGTGGCGGCGGTGGGCCTGCGGGTCGGAGACGGTCGAGCTGTGTCGGGGGACTTCCCGGTCAGGCGGCCACGGCGGCCGTGTCGGTGACGACCACTGCCGTCAGGCGGCCGGTGGCGAGGTCCAGCTCGTGGGCGTGGTCGGGATCCAGGCCGGGGAAGCACTGGACGATCCACCGGGCTGCGGCCTGCCGGTAGGCGAGGGGCTGTGGAACCGGCTGGCCGTCGGCGTCGAACGCGCCGGCGGTGCGGGGGAAGCCGCCGGTACCGGCGTCCAGCCGCACGACGGCGGCGCGCGGCTCGAGGAGGCCGGCGAGGATCTCGACGAAGGCGGCCGGGGCAGTGGCGATCTCGGTGGCGGCCGGTCGCGACGGCGGAGCGGCTGTACCCGCGAGGATGGGCATGGGAGACTCCTGGGCGGTGGAGCAGACCGGCCACGTGGTGGAACAGGCTGGCCGAGCTGCTTCGGACGTGATCCGCGCCCTCGGCGGGTGGCATCAAGGAGCTGCAATCTCCGGACGCCCGCCGAGGACGGCCCGCGGACTCGGTCTCGGCAGCAATCTGCTGCCGGTTCCCCCTGCCGCCACCTCGTCCAGGGCGAAGCGAAACACCCCCTGACCAGGCAATCGACAGTTAACTGTCCACCGGGTGCGATCAACGTACACCAAAATACCGGCCAAGGGGACAGCTAACTGTCGATCGAGATGTGCACTAGGGCACCATCGGGCACTAAAGTGTCCGCGTGGGACGATCTGACACGAGGGAGCGCCGATGAACGAGGCCGCGAGAGAGGGTGCGACGCGGATCGCCGGCATCTTCAACTACCTGCTGGAGCACCGCCACCCCCGAGAGCGGGGGCCCTACTCGATCCCCGAGGTCGCCAAGGGCACGGGCGTCAGCGAGAGCACCCTCAAGCAGATGAAGTCCGGCTCCAACGACAACCCCAAGATCAACACCCTGGTCATGGTCGCGAAGTTCTTCGACGTGCCGCCGGACATCTGGGTGACCGACAAGCCCCTGGACGAGGTACTGGTCGACCGCGACCTCCACAACGCCATGCGGGATGCCGGCATCGAGTCGATCGCCCTGCGCAGCAAGGACCTGACCCCGGAGAACCGCAGGCTCGTCGCCGACATGATCACCGTCGCGCGCAAGTCCCAGGGGCTGGACCCCGAGGAGTCCGGCACGCCCTGAGCCGCCCGGGCCCGCCGGGCCCAGCTGGGACCTTTATTTTTCAACCTTATCTATGCGCATAGACTCGCCCGGCGAGTCTGTGCGCATTTCGACTTTCGGGGCACGCCATCCCGGATTTCGGACGAAATGAGGGGCAAATGCGAGACTGAGACGCAGATCACGAGGCATTTTGACGTGGGCACGCTGACTCACTTTCGGTGATGAACTAACGCCTCGTCACTCATTCCCGCCCCCTGATCTCGCACATCCCGAGCGGCCGCATCATGCACACCGGCACTTTCTGTCACAACCTGAAACAAAGTCGCAGGGGTCCACCCAGCCCCCATCCGCCGCATGAAGATCATTAATGAGAACGATCTTCATGGATATGCATACGATCGTCTCCGTCGCGACCACGGTGCAGGCCGTTGCCATAAGCACGGACCCACCCAAGATCATTCCAGGAGGGGATTGTGCATGCGGCCTGCGAGGACCGCCTCAGCGACCTTCTCCCGCTCCTGCCTCATCGCTTCAGCGAGGAAGAGCTGGTCCAGGCGGTCTCCACGCTGATCGGCCGCCCGATCTACGTCGAGGCGCGTGACATGAAGGGGAATTTCGCCTGCGGCCTCCGTGAAAGGTATTCGGACCGCGAGGTCATCTCCTTCGAGAGGAACACTTCACCGCTTCACCGAAACCAGATTATCTGCCATGAGCTAGCCCATATCCTCTGCGGACACAAGGGTTCGATCCGTTATGCCGATATCCCCTCGGATGAGGAATTGGCCGACATGATCGACTGGTCCGTCCTCGGCATTTCCGCCCGCACGTCCTACGAGAAGCAGGACGAGCAGGAGGCCGAGCTGATGGCCAGCCTCATCGTCCAGCGGATGTACCGCGCCACCGTGATGCCCGCAAAGCGTCCCGCCGCCGCCGACGAGCGGTGGAACGCGATGTTCACCTGACCTGACACCGAAAGAACCGTCAGCCATGATTCGCCTTGTTACCCCCGGGCTCCCTGCGCTGCTTGTGGCAGCCGCCCTGTACTGGATTCGCCCGCGCCGGGACGGCCAAGCACGGCCGGCGCATTCCGGCAGCACGGTCACGATGCTGCTGGCCTGGGCGGTCGCCATCGTGGGGTTCCACCCTGGCGTGCAGGACGCCACGGACGGCGTCACCCGTGACCTGGCGAAGTTGGTCAGCAACGTGCTGATGCTCGTCGCGAGCGTCAGCGTCGTCTCCTGGCTCATGTCCCTCAACTTCGACAAGCCCGAGGCCCGCAGACGCCTCCGCCCCCGAGTCGTCTTCCTCGGCATCGCGGTCGCCGTGATGGCAGTCGCCTTCTTCTCGGTCCCCGCAGACCGCCGTTGGAGCAGCGACTTCACAAACACCCACTGGGGCCAGGCCCCCGTCCTCCTCCACGTCTACACCCTCGCCTACGTGCTGGTGATGGGGCATGCCACGTACGACTGCCTCGCCCAGACCTGGCGCCGCAGCGGCAAGTCACCCTGGCGGGTCCACCGTGCCGGGCTCCGCGGAGCGGCGATCGGTTGCTTCTTCGTCCTGCTCTACCTGGCCTACAAGGTCGTCAACGCCGGCGCGTCCATCGCCGGGGTCGAGCTGTTCCCCGGCGGCCCCCGCTGCACCACGCTCGTCACGCCCTACCGCTGTGCGTTCTCTTTCACCGCGCCGCTACTGGGCGTGCTGCTGATCACCGCCGGCCTAACGGTCCCGGCCCTGCTGTGGCCAACCGCGAAGGTGCTGCGCCGTCGGTGGGAGCGCAAGACTGCCCAGGACCTCCTGCCGCTGTGGACGGACATGACCGCGGTTCGCCCGCAGGTCGTCCTGCGTGCCGTCGTCATCGAGACCGACCCGGACGTCGTTCTGCACCGCAGGGTGGTGGAGGTCTGCGACGGCATCCTCGACCTGGACAACCATCGCTCCCGCGCCATCCAGCGGATGGCCACCGAGGCAGTCGAACGCCGAGGGCAGGCCGGCACCGCGACCGGCGCCGCCATCGTCGAAGCGGCCGTCGTCGCCGCAGCGATCGAGGCGGCCCGCACCGGTGCCCGGGACCAGGACGACCCCGCTCCCCAGGCCACCGGCGAGTCCGCCCGCGCGGGAGACCTCCGCGCCGAGGCCCTCTGGCTACGCTCGGTCTCCCAGCAGTACGCGACCAACGACATCGTCCGCACCGCCGTGGCCGTCCAGCGGCAGGCGGCACCCACTGCGACTGCGGCCTAGGGACGACCATGGCATCCTCGCCCTTCACCGACCCGGCGTTCTACGCCGACCGCTACCCCACCTACACCGCTCTGCGGACGTCCTCACCGGTCCTGCAGGCGTCGCTGGACGGCGGCGCCTCCACCATGGCCGTCGTCACCGGCTACGACGAGGCCCGGCAGGCGTTCACTGCTCCGCTGTCCAAGGACGCCGGCGCCTACTTCGCGGACAAGCCCTCCGACCGCTCGCTCCACCCGGCCGTTGCCCGCACCATGCTCACCGTCGACCCGCCCGAGCACACCCGGCTGCGGCGGCTGGTGACCAAGGCGTTCACCCCGGCCCGGATCGACGGACTTCGCCCCTACATCCGCGCCTTGGCCGAGCAGCTGATCGGGATGTGGGAGCCCGGCACCGAGGTCGATCTCGTCGAGGACCTGGCCGGCCCGCTGCCGGTCACCGTCATCTGCCAGCTCCTCGGCGTGCCGACGGTCGACCGGTCGTTGATCCGCTCCTGGTCGACCGACCTCTTCGCCACCGGCGACCACGCCCGTATCGACGCGGCCTCCCACGCTCTGGCCGGCTACATGGCCGAGCTGATCACCACCAAGCGCTCCCACCCGGACCGCTCGCTGCTCTCCGACCTGATCGCAGTCCACGACCAGGACGAGGACCGGCTGAGCGAGGACGAGCTGCTCTCGCTCGCCGTGCTGCTCCTGGTCGCCGGCCACGAGACCACCACCGCGGCGATCGGCAACGCCATGCTGGCGCTGCTCCAGCACCCCGCCGACCTGGATCACCTGCGCACGAGCCCGCACTGCATCGCCGGTGCCGTCGACGAGCTGCTCCGGTACGACTCCCCGGTCAGCATCGCCACGTGGCGCTGGGCTCCCGACGAGGTGGACCTCGCCGGGACGAAGGTGGCCGCCGGCAGCCCGGTCTTCGTCTGCCCGGGCGCGGCCAACCGCGACCCGGCGAAGTTCCCCGACCCCGACCGGCTCGACCTCGACCGCCCGAACGCCGCCAGCCACCTCGCCTTCGGCCACGGAATCCACCGCTGCCTCGGCGCACCGCTGGCCAGTGCGGAGGTCGAGATCGTCCTCACGGTCCTTCTGCAGCAGTTTCCCGGGCTGCAGCTGGCGGTCCCGACCGACCAGCTCGTCTGGCGGCAGTCCCGGCTGGTCCGCGGGCTCGTCGCCCTGCCGGTGAACCTCTAGGCTCGCGCCGTGCGGGGGCGGGGCGATCTCCCCGCCCCCGCACACGCGCCGCACCGGCCCCACACGGAGCCGCAAGCGTTCACCCAGGTCAGCACGCGTCACCGGTTCTCTCACGCGCTCGACAGCGGGGCCTACGCGGCCTCGCCTGCACCGGTGGCCATCGCCGCCCGGACCTTGGCCAGCCCCCTGGCCGTCACCCGTGCCCGCGCCTCGTCCGGACCGCTCTGGCGGCGAGGTCCCGAGCAGGCCGGGCACCGGCCCGGCTCCGGCAGCGGATCGCGGCACTCCTCGCACTCAGCGAGGCTTCGGCGGCGCGACGGCGGCGCGTCCAGGCGCTGCGGCGGCGGCATCTTGCGCTCGAGGCGGCTCTGCAGCACCTTGGCCGGCGAGTAGACCACGCTGGGCAGACCGGCCAGCAGCGCCTCGCGCAGCCCCTCCTCGGAGCCGCCTCGGTCAAGCCACGCCCGCACCAACGGCGCGAGCGCCGCCGCCTCGGTCTCACCGAGCGGCAGTCTGCGCTCGGGCCGGACCGCCCGAAGAAGGACCACAGCCGCCGCCTGGGTGTCCTCGTCGGCCTCCTCCCCGCCGTCGGCGGTCGTTCGGGAGTCGAGTTCGTCCTCCCTCCCTCCTTGCTCCTCCTCGACCCGCGATCCGCGCGGCTCCTCCGCCTGCGGCTCCTCGGCGACAGGGAGGGAGGGTTCTTTGACCAGATACTTTCCAAGAAGGGCGTCAGGATCACCGCACTCCGGCTCACCGGACGCCGGTATGTCGGCACCCGGCAGCATCGACCGCTGCGGCACGTCGAAAAGATGGGCCTCGGACCGGAGTCGGCCGTTCGGCAGCCGTACCACATCCACCCGGTAGTACCCCCACGCCCGAAGCTCGTCGAGCGCGTCCTCAACCGACTTCCGGCCCTGCGGGCTGGAGTCCGCCATCTGCCGGCAGGTCTCCCGCCACTCCTCCGGCCGCGAGATCAGGTCGACGAACAGACCCTTCGCGGTGTACGAGATCGCGCGGTTCTGCGCCATGGCGTTCGGGATGATCACGAAGCGGGACGGGTGCGGGCTGCGGTGGACGCGCAGGGGGACCTCCTCGTTCCTCGGTCGGGACTGTCCCGACCGGAGGAACGACGGACCATAGCCGCGAACCGTCCGCAAGTGAAGCCAACGCCGAGCGACCTTGATCACACAGAACGACAGTGCGCGCAGCCCGCTCTCCTGCGTCTACTGCCAGCGATGTTGAGGTGGGCGTACGCGGCGTGGTCCGGGTGACGACGGTGCGGCTCTCGGACCAACAGGGCGGTACGCCTTGGAACCGAGCCACAACGGACAGTGTCCGTTCCACCGTAGGCTGAGGGGTCTCAGTCAACATGTGCGACGCGATGGTCGATGGGAGACGGGCATGGGGCTCAACGAGCAGGCTGGACCGCTGCGGTTGGTCGTGACTGGCGGCGGGACCGGCGGGCACACCTACCCGGCGCTAACCGCGGTGCAAACGTTGCAGGGCCGGCTCGCGGCACACGGACGGACGGTGGAGGTGCTGTGGATCGGCACCGCTGAGGGGTTGGAGGCCCGGGTCGCTCCGGCAGAGGGCATCCGGTTCGAACAGGTCGCCACCGGCAAGGTGAGGCGCTCCTCAAACCCGTTGAAGATGATCTCCCCGGCGAACGTGCGGGACATGGGCCGGGTGCCGCTGGGCGCGGCGCAGGCCCGGTCGCTGATCACGGACTTCGGACCGGACGTGGTGTTGGCGACGGGCGGGTACGTCGCGGTGCCGGTCGGCCTGGCGGCGCGCTCGTGCGGGGTGCCGTTGGTGGTGCACGAGCAGACGGTGCGGCTCGGGCTGGCGAACAAGGTGCTGGCCCGGGCGGCAACCCGGGTCGCGGTGTCCTCCGAGTCGACCCTGCCGCTGCTGCCGGAGTCCGCGCGCCGCACCGCCGTGGTGACCGGGAATCCGGTGCGCCCGGCGGTGCTCACCGGGCAGGCCGACAAGGCGGTGACCGCCCTGGGCCTGGACGGCTTCGACCGGTTCCTGCCCACGGTGTACGTCACCGGCGGCGCCCAGGGCTCGGTGCAGATAAATACCCTGGTGTCGGCGGTCCTGCCGTGGCTGCTGGAGCACGCCAACGTCATCCACCAGTGTGGCCCGGCGAACGAGGCGGCACTGCGCGGCCCTGCTGAGGCGCTGCCATCGCACCTGGCCGCCCGCTACCTGCTGACCGGCTACATGGGGGCGGAGCTGCCGGACGTGCTGGCGCTGGCGGACGTGGTGGTCAGCCGCAGCGGCGCGGGGACGCTCGCGGAGCTGACCGCGCTCGGCAAGGCGGCGGTGTTCATTCCCCTGCCCACCTCGGCGGGCAACGAGCAGGCCCACAACGCCACCCACCTCCAGGACGCGGGCGCGGCCGTCGCCCTGATCGGTGACGTCACGGCGGAGGGCCTGCGGGAGGCGCTGGCCCCGCTGCTCGTCGACCCGGCGCGGCGCGGAGCGATGGCGGCGCGTTCCCGCGAGCACGGTCGCCCGGATGCTGCCGAGCGCCTGGTCGACGTGGTGCTGGAGGCAGCCGCCGGGCGCTGAACGGTGCTGGCCTCGGTGCCCGCCCGTTGAACGGGGCGGGCACCGGGGCCGTCGGATGTGCGGTCAGCGCAGGTGGGGTGCGGCTCCCGCTTCGATGAGCAGGGCGCAGGCGGCGAACTCGGCGGCGGGGCGACCCATCGGGTCGGGGACGTCGCGGTCGTGGTCGAGGTACAGGCGGATCTCGGTGGTGGTGTCGGGCCCGGCGATGCCGTGGAGCTGTTCCAGGACGGAGTGGTCCATGGCGAGGACGAGGTCGGCCCAGTCGATCAGGTCCCGGGTGACCTGCTGGGGGCGGTGCTCGGTGAGGTCGTAGCCGAGGGTGGTGGCGGCGGCGGTCATCTCGGGGTGGGCCTGAGTCCATTTGTCGATCAGTCCGGCGGAGCGGACGTCGACCGTGTCGCCGCCGAGGTTGGCGAGGATGCGCCCGCCCAGCGGGCTGCGGCAATAGTTGCCGAGGCAGACGACGAGGATGCGCCGGGGCGCGGCGGGACCGGTCATCGGGCTTCTCCGGTGGTCAGGGCCCGGCGCAGCGCGGTGACGGTGCGGTGGACGCCGTCCTCGGTGAGGTGCTGGTGGAAGGGCAGGGTGAGGATGCGCCCGGCGAGCTGTTCGGTGGCCGTCAGCGGCCGGGCCCAGGGGGCGAAGGCAGGCTGGAGGTGGTTGGGCGGGTAGTGGACGCCGACACCGATGCCCGCGTCGCGCATCTCGGCCCAGATGCGGTCGCGGTCGGGGACCGTGACGATGCACAGGTGCGGGACGGAGCGCTCGACGTCGACGTCGACCAGCTCGACGCCGGGCAGGCCCGCCAGCGCGTCGCGGTAGGTGCGCCACAGCCCGCGGCGCACGGCAGCGGCCTCGCCGAAGTGGGCGAGCTGCGCGGTGCCGATCGCGGCGTTCAGGGCGGACATCGGGTAGCGGAACCCGGCGGCGGTGACCTGGTAGGTGGTCGAGGCGGCGCGGTCGGCGGCGGATTCCACCATGCCGAGCAGCCGCAGGGTCCGCAGCCTGTCGGCCTCCTCGGGGCTGCGGGGGACGATGGCGCCGCCCTGGCCGCAAGTGAGGTTCTTGATCGGCCCGAAAGAGAAGCAGGTCAGGTGACCGTGCGCCCCGACCAGACGGCCGTCGCCGTCCTGGGAGCCGAAGGCGTGGGCGGCGTCCTCCACGACCGTGATCCCGCGCTGGTCGAGCAGATCGGCGATCGGGGCGAGGTCGATGGCCCTGCCGCCGAACAGCACGGGCATCACCGCGGTGGTGCGCTCGGTCAGCGCCTGCCGCAGCAGGTCGGGGGTGGTGCACATCGTGGCCGGGTCGACGTCCACGAACCGGGGCACGGCCCCGGCCGCGAGGATCGCCTGCACGGAGGCGCAGAACGTCATCGACGGCACCAGCACCTCGTCACCCGCGCCGACGCCGGCGGCGACCAGCGCCGCGTGCAGGGCCGCCGTCCCGGAGGACACGGCCACCACTTCCCGCACACCGAGGAAGTCGGCGACCTGCCGCTCGAAGGTCTCGGTGACGTCGCTGTGCCCGTACTGGCCGCTCATCAGGACCTGGGCGAGCCCGCCGAGTTCGGTCCCGTACAGGTAGGGGGTTGCGTTGCGCTCGATGCCCGGCCGGGCGGGGGCGGTGGGGGCGAGGGTCACTGCTGCTCCTGGAGGGCTCGGAGGGTGGAGACGTCGCCGACGGTCAGCGTCTCGGTGTACTTGGTGAGGAAAACGTCGTCCCGGTAGGCGAGGCGGCCGTGGTCGACGGCTTGGCCGAACAGGCCGTTGACGGCCTCGGCGATCAGGTCCGCGCCGGCGGCCTCGGCGAGCGCGAACCCGCCGGCCACCCGGACGTTGACCTCGGTGATGACCACCGCCCTCGGGCCGTGGTCGGTGATGAAGCCCTGCACGCAGCTCAGCCCAGCCGCGCCGACGGCCGCCAGGGTGCGGCGGACCTGCTCGGCCACCCGCTCGTCGTGGAAGGTGACCGCGACGGCCGCGAGCCCGGCCTTCACCAGGCTGCGGCGTCGCAGCACCATCGAGGCGCGCCCGGCCCGGTCGACGAGGCAGTCCGCGGTGAACTCCTCGCCGTGGATCCGCTCCTGGACGAACGGGTCGGGGACCAGCTCGCACAGCACCCGGGCCTGCTCCACGGTGGCGGGGAAGTGCACGTGCTGCGCGCCGTGGCCGCCGCGCGGCTTGACCACCAGCTCCGTGCCCTTGGGGACCTGGTCGAGTTGGTCGGGCAGCCAACTGCGCGGGGTCGGCACCCCGTGCTCGGCCAGCACGCGGTGGAAGTCGGCCTTGTCGAGGCAGGAGTGCACCGCCTCGGCGGTGGGCAGCCACACCCGGACGCCGGCAGCGGCCAGGGTACGGCGGGCGCGCAGCACGGGCGGCAGGTCGGGTTCGATGCCGACAATCAGGGCGTCCGCGTCGGTGTCCCGGCACAGCCGCAGCAGCGCCGCGCCGTATCGGGGGTCGTCGGCGCGCGGGGTGACGCGGGCGGTGACGTCGGGCAGGAGCAGGCCAGGGGCGAGGGGCTGGGCGTCGGTGGCGATGACGTGGTGGCCCAGGTGCTGGAGGCTGCGGGCGAGGTCGAAGCCGGGGTTGGCGCCGACGCCGGTGACGACGATCCGCCGTCCCTCGCCCGCGCCCGCCGCTGTGGTGCCGGTGGGAGTCATCGCGCTCACGCCCCCGCCGGGGCGAGGTCGGCGGCGAGCGGGGCGGTGTGCTGCCAGAAGGCCGGGTTGGCGCGGTACCAGGCGACGGTGGCGGCGAGGCCGGGTTCGAGGTCGTGGGCGGGCCGGTAGCCGAGGTGGGCGATCTTCGACCAGTCCATCGCGTACCGGCGGTCGTTGGCGGCGCGGTCGGGCACGTGCTGCAGCATGGAGCGGTCCGAGTCGAGGATGCCGAGCAGCAGGGTGGCGAGCTGGTTGGTCGTGAGGTCGTGGCCGCCGCCGATGTTGTAGACCTCGCCCACCACGCCCTGGTCGAGGACGAGTTCGATGCCGGCACAGTTGTCCTCGACGTGCAGCCAGTTGCGCATGTGCCCGCCGTCGCCGTGCACGGTCACCACCCGGCCCTGCAGCAGGCTGCTGACGAACCGGGGGATCACCTTCTCCGGGTACTGGCGGGGACCGTAGTTGTTGGACGAGCGGGTGATGCACACCGGCACGCCGTACGTCTCGAAGAACGAGCGGGCGACCAAGTCGCCGGCGGCCTTGGAGGCGGCGTAGGGGATGCTCGGGGCGAGCGGCCACTGCTCGGTCGCGGCCCCGGTCTCCAGCGATCCGTACACCTCGTCGGTGGAGACGTGGACGAACCGGGAGACCCCGGCCCGGCGGGCGGCCTCCAGGAGCGTGTGGGTGCCGGCCACGTTGGTGGCGATGAACCGTCCGGCGTCCAGGAGCGAGCGGTCGACGTGCGACTCGGCCGCGAAGTGCACCACGGCGTCGTGGCGGCCGACCAGCTGTCCGACCAGGTGGGCGTCGAGAATGTTGCCGTGCACGAACTCGCAGCGGCCCGAGCCGCGGGCGAGTTCCAGGTTGGCGAGGTTGCCCGCGTAGGTGAGCGCGTCGAGCACCGTCACGTGCTCCACGTCGTCCCGGCGGAGCAGGCGGTCCACGAAATGCGAGCCGATGAACCCGGCTCCGCCGGTGACCAGAACTTTCATCGAGATCCGTCCCTTCTCGTACAACGGAGTTGGCCTGGGGCAGCGGCTGTGGGGCAGGCCGGTCAGGTGGTGTTTGCTGCGTTGTCCGGCCGAGCCCCTGAGATGCCAACTACGCTAGGAATCAGGCACTGTGGGAAACACTCACCGGCAGTACGGGTAGCGCCCTTCGGCGCTGGCGGGACCGCGCGGTTGCACAAGGACACACCCTCTGTCCGCCGGCGGACAGAGGTGGACGCCGCGAGCATCGTGAACTTCGTGGCGTCGGCGTGAAAGCCGTGAATGAGCGCGCGAAAGAGGGGCCTGTGTCCGCGAAAGCGCCGTCGGCCGGTCTGGTCTCCGGCTACCTGCTGCGTCTGGCCCGCGAGAGCATCCCGCGCACCCAGGAGGGGCTGGCGGAGGATCTGGGCGTCGATGTCGGCACCGTGCAGGGCTGGGAGTCCGGCCGTCGCCCGCTGACCCACACCCGCGCCGGCGACTACCTGGACCTGCGCCGACGCCTGGCCCTGTTGGGGGCCGACCCGCTGCTGCTCGCGCACAGCGGCGCTGCTCTGGACGCCGACCGCGTCCTGGCCGCCGTCCTCGACCCGCCTGCCGAGACCGGCCGCCACCCGCTGGCCGGGTGGGTCCAGCCCCGCGACTCCGCTCTCCTGGTCGCCTGGGCGCTTCGCGGCACCCCGCCGCCGGCGCTGGCCGACCGCGTCTCCCGGCCCCGGCGCGGCCCAGCCCGCCCCGGCCCGCTGCTGCCCGCACCCGACCGCGCCCGCTTCTTCGCCAACCTCCGCACCACCGCCGAGCACGCCACCGCCGACGGGCATGGCGGCCTGCTGCACCGTCAGACCATCTACCTCGCCAGCTACGACACCGCCGCCGATGCCGCCGCCTGGTCGGAGCAGGCCCTGCGCGGCATGCGACCCGCCCTGGGCCGGCGCGGCTACAGCACCCGCTCGATCGAGGCCCGCACCGTCGCCACCGTCGCCGCGCGCCAGGGCGATCCGGACCAGCTGCGGCACTTCATCTCCACCGCGCTGCTGGAGGACGAGCGGGGCGAGCTAGCGAATCTGTCCTACTGGGCGCTGTGGCTGGGTGCGATGCCGGCCGACCAGACCGACGACAGCTTCATGCACCACCCGGACCCGGCGTCCTGGGATCCGATCCGTCTCTTCCGCGCCCTCGTCTCCTCATTCCACCTCGCGCCCGGCACCGTCGACCTGTACGTCCACTCGATCAGCACCCTGCTGACCCTGCACCCGTGGCTGCCACACGCAGCACCGGACACCGCCCAGGCGTTCGGCACGTTCACGGCCGAGCTCCTCGACGGGAGTCTCATCTCCCTGACGTCCCGGCGCGACCTGGACCGCCTGCGCTACGGTCGGGACGAAGGGTGACATGCGATCAGGAGGACCCTGTGGTGCAGCTCGACGGTGACCAGGCAGCGGGCGTCGCCCGTCTCCTCTTCGAGGCCGGCTCCCTCCGGGCTCTGCCCCGCACCGGCTGGCGGCAGGACGGCATTCCGCTGTCCGCCAGCGAGACCGTCGCCGAGCACAGCCACCGCACCGCCGTGATCGCCGCGACCCTGGCCGCCCTGGAGGGAGCCGACCCGGCCCGCACCAGCCTGCTGGCAACCCTTCACGACGTCCCTGAGGCCCGTACCGGCGACCTCACCCCGCTCACCCGCCGGTACGTCACCGCCGCCGACCCCCGCAAGGTCACGGCCGACCAGACTGTGGCGGCCCACCCGGCCGTCCAGGCCCTCTTCGCCGACGTGATCGCCGAGTTCGAGGACGGCACCACCCCCGAGGCACGCTGCGCCCGTGACGCTGACAAACTCGACTGCCTGCTGCGCGCAGTCGAGTACCGAGCTGCCGGCGTTCCTGCCGTGCAGGGCAAGATCGACCGCTGCCGTGCTGCCCTCACGACCGCGTCGGCCCAGCGGATCGCCGACGCGGCCCTCGCGCTCGACCCCACCGACTGGCAGTCCGCACCGGCCTGACGGGGCGGGGCAGTGCCTACGCCGCTGTGAGCTGCTTGGCCATGGCGCGATTCACCAGCGGGTCGCGGCCGGGGGCGTACGAGGGGATCGGCCGGTAGCCGAGGTGTTCGTACAGGGCGAGCGCAGCCAGGTTGCGGCTGCCGGTCTCCAGGATGGCGCGCCGTGCGCCGAGCTCGTACGCCTGGCGTTCCAAGGCGCGCAGGATCCGGCTGCCGAGGGCGAGCCCGCGGGCTGCCGGGGTGACGTACATGCGTTTGATCTCGACCGTGGCTGGGGCAACCAAGTGCCAGCCGCCGCAGGCGAGCGCCTCGTCTTGGCCGTCTGGGCGGGCGATGAGGAAGAAGCCGTTCGGCGGCGCGAAGAGTACCGGCTCGGTGGCCGCCGGGTCGTCGGCGAAGCCGTACATGGCGGACTGCTCGGCGTGGAGAGCGGAAGTGAGGCGGCGGGCCTCCGGGTGGTCGTACGGGACGGCGGAGAGCGCGGCGGCAACGGGGCGGGCAAGACCGGTCGGCGTCATAGGCCCGATAGTGCCCTGTCCACTCGGTTCAGCGCATCCTTGCCGCTCGCCGACTTGATCCGGGTACCAGCGTGCCGGCGGATCCCGAGAAGCAGGTTGCGGCAGCGCACAGACTGGACTTCGGGCAGGTGGGCGGTGAGTCTTCCGAAGGTGGCGAGGGTGGCCTTGGTGTCGTGGGCGAGGAGGTGGGCCCTGGCGAGGTGGACACCGTGCAGGAAGGCGGAGCGGGTGTAGCCGGTGGTGGGCCCGTGCGCGGTGATCGGTGACAGGAGGCTGTGCGCCTCGTCCAGCAGTCGGCGGCCCTTGGCGCCGGGGTTGGCGGCGGCCAGGTCCACCAAGCCCTGCCCGCTCTCGGCGGCCACCTGGTCGGCGGTGAAGTAGTAGAGCGCCGGGGGGTCGTCGTCGCAACGGTGCTCGAGGAGCGCGAGGCAGCGCTCGGTGGCCGATCGGAAGGCGTCGATGTCGCCGGCGGCGGCGTGGGCCGTGGCGAGCCGTCCCAGAGCGCGGGCCCGGACGGTGGGCAAACTCCTGGCGGCTGTCTCGACGGCGGCCTCGGCAAACCGGATCGCGGCCGTGGGGTTGTCGGCCGCCGCGTGCTGGTAGGCGAGCATCCCGAGCACGTTGGCGACGGTGTCGTGGTCCGCGCTGGCCCGGGCGAGGCGGATCGCGACCAGCTGGTAGCGCTGGCCCGAGGCCGAGAGGTCGGCGTCGAAAGCCATCCACCCGGCGAGTTGGGCGAGTCCCCCGGCGGTGCGCAGGAGCCGGGTGCCGATGTCCGGCGTGTAGCGGCTGTTCTGCAGCAGCGACAGCACGCCATCAAGGGCGATGCGCACGTACCTCTGGGAGATGGCACCCCCGCCGGCGGCGTCGTCGAGACGGCGCAGATCGGCGAGGTGGGATTCCAGCAGCGTCATCATCGGCGGCAGGACGTGATCGGTACCGCTTTCGCGGCTGATGCTGTGGGGCTGCTGCCGGTCGGCGTCCCAGACCGCAGTGAACAGCTCACCGGACGGACGGAGCGTCGCCTGGGACGCGGGGTCGGTCGCGTTCCAGGCGGTGGCGGTGTCCAGCACGGCAGCCAGCGAGCGACGCCCGACCAGGTCGTCGGTGACGGTCCGCTCGTCCCTGCAGGCGTCCGGCTCGGGAGTCCCCCAGAGCATGGTCTGGGTGTAAGGCCGGCCGGTCCTCTCCGCCAGCACCGCGGCGGCCAGGCGGCGGACCGTCTCGGAGCGTGGCACCGAGCCGCGGCCCCAGGCGTGGGCGACGGTGAGGTCGAGTCGTCGTTCGCCAAGGCCCGCGAGCCTTCCGTTGATCTCGCGGACCAGCTCGCGCGGCGACCAGTTGGCATATCCGAGGGCCTGCACCAGAACCGCTCCGGGGCGGGCGCCGGAGGGTGCCGTCTCGGCCCCTAGCTGGGAGTCTCCGAGCGTCATCACCCGGCGACGGTACGTCAACCAAGCTGCTGTGTGTGCGAATTCGCGGCTTTTCACACCGACCGCGCGAAGTTCTCGACGATCGCGGCCTCCACCTCTGCCAGCCGACCGACCAAGGGTGTGTTCTTGTACATCCGCGCGGCACCACCGGCGCGGGAGGAGCACGAACCCGTACTCGCGGTGAGTGTTTCCCGACTTCGTTGATTCCTAGCGTAGTTGGCACATCAGAAGCCCAACCTGGCACCGGAGCGATTCCGACCGGGCTACCTGCCGAGCAACCGCCGTCGCGGCCCGCTGCAGGCAGAGCAAGCCCTCCGAGGACTCCGGCTCACATCTTGCGGAAGGAGACCCATGACAACCCCTGTCAGGACGCGCAGCCCGGAGCTTGCGGCGGACACCTCGGCGGCCACGCTGCAGTTGGCGGAGAGCGCGGTCGTCGCGGACCTGCGGGACAGCGACTTCCGGACCCGGGCCGACCTGGGCCAGCACTTCCTGCGTTCTCCGGCAGTCGCAGAGCGGCTGCTGGACCTGGCGGCCCTGCGCGCCAGCGACGCGGTGCTGGAAGTCGGCGCGGGCCTGGGCACGCTGTCCGCTGCGGTGGCGAAGGCCGGGCACCGGATCTGGGCGATCGAGAAGGACCCGCGGATGGCCGAGGCGCTGTGCCCGGCCCTCGAGCCGTTCGGCGACCGGGCCCGGCCGCTGCTGTCCGACGTCCGCGAGGTCGACCTCGACGGCGAGCTGCCCGTCGGCACGGTGTTCCTGTCGATTCTCCCGTTCGACTGGACGCTGGCCTTCGGGATCACCGCTCACGTGTTCGCCTCGACCGCCAACGTGGCGCGGGGCCTGGCTGTGCTCCCCGCTGTCACGGCCGACCACAACGCCGCCGGGGCCTGGTTCTGCGCGGGCCTGCGGCTTCAGGAGGTCGACGGGATCTCGCGCCACGACTTCTGGCCCGAGGCGGCCGTGCCGCTGCGCGTCGTGTCGATCACGAGGTGCTGAGCGTGGACCGGGACTTGGCCTTCAACACCGTGACGGTGGCGGCGACGGGCTGCTTCCACTCGGCGGTACCGGACGGCACGGGGATGCTCGCCGCCGTCCAGGCGCTGCGCGAGCAGGGCGCGCTGGTCGTGGACATCGGCGACTTCTTCGGTGGCAGTGCCTTCCACGAGTACTCCCGGGGGCGCACGGAGGAGCGGCTGCTGGCCGACCTCTACGACGCGGTGGTACCCGGCAACCACGACCTGGCCGACCTGGTGCGGCTGGACGAGCCCGACCGCTTCCCCCCGGTGGTGTGCGCGAACCTGATGCCGCCGCCGGCCTTCGCCGGGCGGTGGGAGCGGGGCCTGCTCCTGGAAGCGGCCGGTCGGTGCATCGGGATCGTGGGAGTGCTCGGGGCCCAGGCGTTCCGGGCAGTGCCGTCCGCCGAGCGCGCCGGGTTCGTGTTCGAGGAGCCGACCGCCGCCCTGCTGGCCGTCGAGCGGGACCGGCTGCTGGAGGCGGGCGCCGAGGTGGTGCTCGGGCTGAGCCACAGCGGCTTCGAGAGCGACGTGGCGCTCCAACTCTCCGACGGGCCGCTGGACATCATGGTGGCCGGGCACTGCCACAGCCCGATGGGCCACTGGGCGCTCCCGCCGCGGTACGTGGCCAAGCCGCCGGAGTGCGGTGCCGGCCTGCTGCGGATCGACCTCGGCCCGGCAGGGCCCTCGTTCACCGTCGACTACACGGGCGGCCGTGAGGTCGCGCGCGGGTCGGTCCCGGGCTACGTGCGGGAAACCGTCGGCGCGTTCCGGGCCTGGGGAAGCACGGCGATCGGACAGCTTGCCGTCCCGATGGACGACCGGCGCCAGCTCGCCGAGCTGCTGGCCGAGCGGGGCCGGTGCGCGGCCGGGACCGACGCCTTCGTGCTCAACCTCGCCACCCTGCGCACCGGGCTGCCCCGGCACGTCGACCGGCAGGCGCTAGTGGCCGCCTCGCCCTTCGATGCCGAGCTGGTCGTCCTCGACGGCCCGCACACGGCCGGGCAGATCGCCGCCCTGGCCGAGGGCCTGGGCGAGACCCCTGTCACCGCCGGGGCCACCCCCGACAGGGGCGCCGTCGCCACCACGGGCTACTTGGCCGACCGTCTCGGCCTGCCGGCCAGCCCGCTCGACCCGCCGCGTACCTTGCGCGGCCTGCTCACCGACTACGTCAAGGAGGGGTCATGACCATGCAGTCGCTGCCCGCATCCGTGTTCCTCGACGGCCCTGTCGCACCGCACGGCTTCGCCGAGCACGTCACCGGCGAGGGCGACGGTCGCGTCCTGGTCGAGTTCGACCCTGCCGATCACCGCCTCAACCAGGAACTCGCGCTCTCCCTGTTGTCCGCGCTCGGTCCCGTCCTGGCCGTCTACCCGGCCGACGGCTGCTGGAGCAGCCTCAAGGTCCGCACCGAGGCCGACCCGGGCCGCACGCACGGCACCGGGGAGAACCGGCTGCACGTCGACCTCGTCGACCGCGACCTCATCCCGCGCTACATCGCGCTGTACTGCGAGCGCGACGACCCGGCCGGCGGCGGGGCCTCGGCCCTGGCCGACCTGTGGGCCGCCGCCGCCGAACTCGGCGACGCCGAACGGTCGCTGCTCCAGCAGCCGGTGTTCTCCTACTGGACCGACGAGGGCGTGCACGGCGTCGGACAGGGACTGGAGCGTTTCGCGGTCCTGCCCGAGCAGATGGAGCCCGGCCTGCCGGTCCGGTTCACCAGCAAGATGCACCCGCACCTGCTGAACGGCGAGCTCGTCGACGGCACCGACACCGCCCGGCAGCAGACGGCGACCGCGTTCGGCGCGCTGGCCGACGCCGCGCTGCACCACCGCACCACGGTCAGGCTCCTCCCCGGGCAGCTGCTGGTCTTCGACCAGCTGCGCTGGGCCCACGGCCGGATGCCGCTCGGCGAAGGTCAGGAAGCGATCGAGCCCGGCCAGCGCCGGCTGCTGCGGCAGACCTATGTGCAGGGCGGAACGCGGTGATCCTCACCGGCCCCGCCATCGCCGAAGCGGTGAAGGCCGGCCACATCACCATCGCCCCGTTCCTGCCGCAGCACACGAACCCCAACAGCCACGGCTACCGGCTCGGGGACACCCTCAAGGTGTTCACCCGCACGCCCGTCGACCCCCGCACCAGCCCGCCGACCCGGACCATCACGATCCCGGCCCGCGGCTACCGGCTGCGGCCCGGCCGGGTCTACCTCGGCTCCACCGTCGAGCGCATCGGCTCCGACCACTACGTCACCAGCCTGATCGGCCGCTCCTCCGTCGGCCGCCTCGGGCTGTTCACCCAGATCAGCGCCGACCTCGCCCAGCTCGGTGCGGTCCACCAGTGGACGCTGGAAATCGTCGTCACCCAACCGCTCAGGGTGTACGCGGGCATGGTCATCGGCCAGGTGTCCTTCTGGGACGCGGTCGGCGACCACATTCCGTACGCCGGGTACTACGGCACCCTCAGCGACCCCTCCCCGTTCGCTCCCCACGCCCTGGCTGGCGGCGGTGCCGCCGGCCCCTCTGCGGAGGTGAACGCCGCGTGATCCTCACCGGCCCCCAGATCGAAGGGGAGGTCAAGGAGGGGCGGATCACCATCAGCCCCTTCGACACCGCTCTCCTGAGCCCCAACTCCTACGACTTCCACCTCAGTTCGGACATCGGCTGGTACCGGCGGCGCTGGTGGGGAGGCCGCACCCTCGACTGCCGCCGCCCCAACCGGTTCGTGCGCTCCACTATCCCCGAGGAGGGCATGGTCCTGCGCCCCGGCCGGATCTACCTCGCCTCCACCGCCGAGACGATCGGATCCGAGCACTACGTGCCGATCATCCGGGCCCGCTCCTCCACCGCCCGCACCGGCCTGTTCGTCCACTGCACCGCCGACCTGATCGACCTCGGGTCGCTCGGCCGCCTGACGCTGCAGTTCCACGCCGTGCAGCCGGTCCGGGTCTACCCCGGCCAGCGCATCGGCCAGGTGACCTTCTGGGTGCCCACCGGCCGCCGGGAGCTGTACCGCGGCAAGTACCAGGGCAGCGTTTTGCCCGAACCGTCGCAGATCTGGCGCGACTTCCAGGAGGAGGACGCCCGTGGCGCCGCCGCGTGAGCACGTCGTCGCGGTGGTCGCGCACCCCGACGACGCCGAGTTGATGTGCTACGGCACCCTGCGCCGCTACCGGGAGCACGGCGCGGCGGTCACCGTCGTCGTCGTCACCACCGGAGTCAACGGCGTCTCCCTCGCCGACCGCGACCGAGGCGTCAGCCTCACCGACCAGGAACGGGCGGCCGAATCCGCGGCCTCCTACGACGGCAGCGGGATCGACCTGCTGCTCCTGGGCTTCACCGACGGCGCCCTGGTGCCCGACCGCCAGTTGGTCTCCGGCATCGAGGCGGAACTCGTGCGCCTCGGCTGCACCGTCCTGATCACCCACAGCCTGCACGCCGGCCCCGACCACCAGGACCACCTCGCCGTCGCCCAGGCCGCCGTCAACGCCGCGACCCGCGTCGGCACCTGCACCACGATCCTGCACGGCCAACCCCACGCCCCCCGTGGCGACTTCCACCCCACCGTGCTGGTCGACATCACCGACCTGCTCCCCGACAAGGTCAAGGCCCTCTCGGAGCACCAGAGCCAGGCCGGCCGCTGGTACCTCGGCGGGGAGTACACCCGCCACCGCGCCGCCGACGCCGGCTGGACTCTCGCCCCGGCCCGCGCGGCCGACGGTCACCGCTTCGAGGCGTTCGAGACCTCCCTCATTACCCTGTTCACCCGCGAGGAGGCCCGGTGAAGCACCGGCTCTACATCGAGCAGCCGCCGTTCGCGCCGTGGCTCGGCTTCTGCGAGGCCCTGTTCGCGTGCCGGACCGTCGCCCTGTACGACGACGTGCAGTTCGAGGACGGCGGCTTCCAGAACCGCAACCGGATCAAGACCCCTGACGGCGTCCAGTGGCTGACCGTCCCGGTGCTCAAGCACAACGGCCAGCTGATCAAGGACGTGCGGATCGCCGACACCTTCGACCCGCAGGGCATGCTCCGCAGGATGCGGCTGGCCTACGGCCGCAGCCGCCACCTCGACGAGGTGCTGCAGGTCCTCGCCCCGCCGGTCACCGCAGGGCACCGGTGGCTGCTCGACCTCAACCTCGATCTGACCACCGGCCTGGCCACCGCCCTCGGCGCGCCCGCCGAACTCACCCTCACCTCCCGTCTCCCGATCGAGCCGACGGCGGACCGCACCGGGCGGATCGTCCGGATCTGCCGCGCGGCCGGGGCCGACGAGCTGTGGGCCGGCTCCGGAACCCGCGGCTACCTGGACCCCGCCGACCTCTCCGCCTCCGGCATCGCCGTCACCTGGAACGAGTACCTGCCCCGTCACCCGGCCTACCAGCAGGCATGGCCGCAGCAGGGGTTCACGCCGAACCTGTCCGTCCTCGATACGGCCAGCGCGATCGGCTGGGCCGGGACCTCCGCCCTGCTGCGCTCCGGCCTCGCCACCTACCTCGACTCCCTCCAACAGGAAGGACAGCCCGCATGAACAGGATGCAGATCACCACCGGCATCGACCTGCCGCTGGAGCCCTCCTGCGGCTCCATGATCTTCTGCTCCGACCTGTACGGAGAGATGGCCGACCGCGCCCGCACCTCGTTCCTCGCGCTCCCACCCGCCGACCCCACCTGGCGGCACGGCTTCGAGGAGACCGTGCTCGCCACCGCCGCCAAGGCGCCCTACGGCCCCGGCTTCGACGCCTACGTCGACGCCCTCACCACCGAGGTCCGCCGCCATCTGGACCAGGCCCGCCCGGACGCCATCCACGCCCAGCACCTCGGCTTCGGTCTCGCCCTCGCCTTCGTCCGCGCCGCCCACGGCATTCCGGTCGTGGCCATCGCCCACGGCACCGACGTCATCGCCGCCGACGCCGACCCGCTCGCCCGCGACGTCCTCACCGAGATCGTCGCGGGCGCGACCACCATCGTCGCCCCGAACACCGCCCTCGCCGAGAGGATCGGCGACCTGACCGGCCACCGCTACAGCGACAAGACAGCCCTCGTCCCCTGGGGCATCCCACTCGCCCGCGCCGCCAGGCCCCTGCGTCCCACCCACACCCACACGCTCCGACTGCTGCACGCCGGCCGCCTGGACGCCAACAAGTGCACCCGCACCGCCATCGAGGCGATGGCCCTCACGCGCGACCGGCACGAACTCACCGTCATCGGCAGCGGCCCCGAGCAGGACGCCCTCCGGCAGCGGACCCGAGAGCTCGGGCTGAGCGACCGCGTCCGCTTCTCGCCGTTCCAGCCCCGCGAAGCGCTGTGGGACCGGTTCGCGGACTTCGACGGCTTCCTATTCACCACCTCCGGCCTCGAAGCCTTCGGCCTGGTGGCCATCGAGGCCCAGGCCCACGGACTCCCCGTCATCTACTCCGACGTCGCCGGCATGAACCAGACCCTCGGAGCCGCCGGCCTGCCCTACACCCCTGGCGACGCCGCCCAGCTCGCCGAGGCGATCGACAAGTTCGCCGCCGACCACTCGCTGCGCGCCGGCCTCAGCACCTCGGGCCTGGCCAACGCCTCCTGCTACGACATCGTCCACAGCGCCCACCGGCTCACCAACGTCACCCGCGCCGCGATCGGAGCCGCCGCATGAGCCCCACTCCGATCTACACCTCACGCCTGTTCCCCGCCCCCCGCCCGCGCACCATCGACCCCGCCGCCCCGACCTCGGAGCTGCTCGAACACCTCGGCCTCGTCGGCCGGACCGACGCCGCTGGCGTGCACACCCTTCTCCCGCTCGGCCTTCGTGTGCGCGACCAACTCGACCGCATCACCCAGAACGCCTTCGAGCACCACGGCTTCAACACCGTCGCCCTGCCCACCCTCCAGAGCCGGGGCCTGTGGGAGGAATCCGGTCGGTGGAAGGTCTACACCGACGAAGGCGCCCTGATCACCACCCGCGTCGGCGGCACCGACATGTGCCTGGCTCCGACCTCCGAGGAGATGGCCGTCGCCACCGTCCGGCAGCACCTGCGCTCCCACCGCGACCTGCCTGTGCGCCTGGCCCTCAACACCACCAAGTTCCGCGACGAGGTGTCACCCCGAGGCGGCCTCATGCGCGGACGCGAGTTCACCATGGCCGACGCCTACACCTTCGACGCCACCCACGACGGCATGCAGGAATCGATCGGCCTGCTCAACCGGGCCTGTACCGACGCCCTCACCGGTATCGGCCTCCACGGCGTCTTCCAGACCCCCGCGGACGGCGGCGCTATCTCCGCCGGCCCGACCACCGAGCACCTGGTGCTCGCCGACTTCGGGCAGAGCAGCATCCTCGCCTGCGACCACTGCGGCCACCGGGGCGACGGCGCCGTCCTCAGCGCCGCCTTCCCCGACACCGCCCCCAGCAGCGAACCCATCGTCAACGTCATCACCTTCGCCGTCACCCACCCGGACGGCACCACCCGGCCCATCGCGGTCTGCATCCGATCCGACCTGACCGTCAGCGTCCGCAAGCTCACCGTCGCCCTCGGCCCCGGCAAGCAGGTCGAACTCCTCGACGCCGCCGCGCTGCCCGACCTCCTCGGTAAGGCCGCCGGCACCCTCACCCCCTGGGACTGCCCCAGGGTCACCGTCATCCACGACCACTCCGTCAGCGCCCTCGACCGCTTCACCATCGCAGGCGACCCGGACGGCCTGCGCCCCGGCGCGTCGTGGTCCGGCGCCCCCGGTCTGCCCCCGCTCACCCTGAACCCGGCCGATGTTCACGCCGCCGCAGACGGCCTCAACTGCGGGCGCTGCACCCACGGCTGCTACCGCAGCACCGAAGCCGTCGAAGTCGCCCACGTCTTCGAACTCGGCACCCAGTACTCCCGCAAGATGCGCCTCAACTTCACCGGCGACGACGGCACCCCGCACACCCCGCTCATGGGCTGCTCCGGTATCGGACTCACCCGCTGCATCCAGACGCTGGCCGGCGTCCACCGGGACGGCAAGGGCCTGCGCTGGAAGACGGGAGTGGGACCCGCCGACGTCCACCTCGTCGTCTTGCGCTCCGACCTGACCGAGCAGCAGCAGCGCACCGCCCGCACGGCCCAACAGCTCCACCGCCTCGGCCTGCGGCTCCTCGTCGACGACCGCCCTCTACCCGCCGGAGAGAAATTCCACTACGCCCAGGCGCTGGGCATTCCCCTCGCCCTCGTGCTCTCCCCCCGGCACACCGACGCCGAGCTGGAGGTCGTGGACCGCTGGACCGGCCGCCAGCGCCCGATCGCGGCCGACGACCTCCACACCCTGCAGAGGATCAGCGTCTGACCTGACAGCGACCATACGGCGAGTTCCGGCATCGGAACGAGAAGGACCCGATGCCGGAATTCGCCATGCCCGAATTCAATTCCACAAGCCTGCAAATTCGGCATTGACCGGCCCTTCATGAATCCGATAACGTTCTCAACGCCACGGGCTGGAGCTCATTGGAAAGAGCGCGGCATAAGTGTTGCCGAGGAGCTGGTTCGAATCCAGCCAGCCCGACCACCGCATCCACCTCTCGCAACGCCCGTTGTTCGATGGGCGTCGCCCCGGAGCCGTGGCCTGGGCGCGCCTGGCCGCCCGCCGCCCCGAGGGTACAGCCGCCGTCCGCGTTTCATTTTCGATTCCATTCCGAGCCTGCCGGGCAATTCGGGCGGAAGTGCCGGACCGCCGCTTTCTGCCCCTAGGTGAAATCAATCGAAATCCTGCTACGCTGAGCCCCGTGAACCTGAAGATTGGAATCACCGGAGGCGCGAGCGCCGGCCATGTCGTTCCCGCTTTGGCGGTCGCCGCAGAACTGCGGCGTGCGGAATGCGAACTCGTGTATTTCGGCCGCGCCGGCAGCATCGAGGCCGACCTCGCGACGAACGCCGGGATTCGGCTGGCAGCCGTCCCGGCCGCCGGACTGCAGCGCTTCCGCTCCTGGAGCAACATCACCATGCCGCTGACCGTCGCCCGCGGGGTGTTCGCGGCCTGGCGGGCCATGGGGCGAGAGCGGCCCGACGTCGTCTTCTCCAAGGGAAGTTACGTGTCGGTACCGGTCGGGATCGCCGCGTGGCTGCACCGCATCCCCCTCGCCATCCACGAGTCCGACCACACCCTCGGCCTGGCGAACCGGATCCTCGCCCGCTTCGCAACGACGGTGTTCCTCGCCGAGGACACCCCCGGCCTACCGCGGTGGCTGCGGCGCAAGGCAGTGGTCACCGGGCTGCCGCTGCGCGACGACCTCGCAGACGGCCGGCCCGAGGCCCTCCGCGCCCACCTCGGCGTCCCAGCCAACCCCCCGGTCCTGCTCGTCTTCTGCGGGAGCAGCGGATCGCAGCGCGTCAACGAGGCGGTCCGCCGCCAACTCTCCGGCCTCACCCGGCACTTCTCCGTGGTCCACATCTGCGGTCGTGGCAACCTCGACCCGGCCCTGTCCTCAGTCACCGGCTACTGGCAGCTGGAGTACCTGCACGACGACATGGTGGACGCCCTCTGGCTCGCCGACCTCGTCATCGGCCGGGCCGGTGCCACCACGCTCGCCGAACTGGAAGCACTGTCCAAGCCCGCCGTGCTGGTCCCGCTGCCGGCCTCCGTCAGCCGCGGCGACCAGCTCGACAACGCAGAGGCGTACGCGCATCGTGCCACCTGCGTCGTCGTCGCCGACGAGGAGATGGCCGATGGGGAGCCCCTCCTGCACGCCTGCGAGCAGCTGCTGACCGCACTGGGTGGCGCTCGACGCCACCCCGACCCCGACGCCGTCCACCGCACCGCGAGGAACATCGCGGCCAGGACGATCGGCCTCGCCCGCCGGCGACGCCGTCACGCCCACTGAGCTGTCGGCGGGCTGCCTCAGGCCAGGCCCTCCGGCAGCCCGCCGCGGAACAGCACGTGCCAGTGCATGTGCTTCGATTCCTGGTACGCGCCCTCGTTCGTCACTACGCACGCCGCGCCGTACTCCGCCCGCACCTTCGCCGCAACCTTCCGAACCACCCGGAGAACGTCCGCGAGCTCCTCCTCAGTGCCGTCGCCGAGGTCCACCAGCGACGGGATGTGCCGCTTTGGGACGACCACGATGTGCACCGGGTAGCTCGGCCTTGTGTGCTCGAACGCGAGCACCATGTCGGTATCCTCCACCACCTTCACCGGCGTGCGACCGTTCAACGCCTCGTTGCAGTAGAAGTCCGAAACCGTTGTCGGCGCGGTCGGAGTCGTCACAGTGCACCTGTCCCTATGGCTCTGCGGTGGCAGCTCGGCCAGGGAAGTGCCAGAGGTCACCGCAGCCGTTGAAGTTGACCAACCAGCCACCCAGGGTACCGCGCAGCCTGACGCTCACTCACCCCTGCCAAAATGCCACGACAATTGGACCATTTCACCGGCGCAGCCTGCGAGCGGTGCCGCCATACCGCGCGGTCCGTGTTCATGTTCCAGTGCTGCTGGCGCTGCCACGCCACGCCCCCGGGCGACGCCCTCAGCCCCTCCAACCGGTCTGAGAGTTGAGGACATCGGCTGCCCACCGGTAGTGGCCGGTCTCACGGATGTGCAGGTCCTGCTTCGGGTAGAGGTCGCAGGAGAGCAGGGCGATCAGCTGGAGGTAGTCGGCCAGCCCGGCATCGACCAGGTGAGGGCAAGCACACCGGCGCCGGCGACGCTCGGCGTCCACTACCTGCGATGTGACAACTCACCTCGAACGTAGGTCGAGTGCGTACCGCAGCTCGGGAATGGTGAAGCCTCTGATGATTTCTTCGCGGACGACGCCGTCGGTACACCAACCGTGCCGTTCATAGAGCCTGCGCGCGCGGGCATTGCCGGTGAGCACCCAAAGAGTCGCCTTGTCGAACCCGTCGCGGCGCAGGACGTCGTGAGCTGCTCGTACGAGATTGGATGCCACGCCGTTCCCCCATTGTTGCGGTGCCACGTTCAGCGCCCAGAGCTCTCCCGCACCGTCCGCGTCCGCATCGCGACCAGGACCGACGTGCGCGAAGCCCAGTGGAGTTCCGCTCACCTCAGCGACCAAGATCTTCTCTCTGGGGCCACGGTCCCTACTCAAGGTCAGTTGCCACGTTGCCGTGCGACGCTCCAGCGTCGTCGCGTCGAGCAGGCCCTGCGGCATGAGACCGACATACCCGACAAGCCAAGCATCAAGGTGCACTCGGGCCAGCGCTGGACCGTCGTCGACGACCGCATCTCGGATCAGCATGTTGAAGTCCTTCCGGTCCGGGGCCTGCCCCTTCGCAAGGCGGGCATCGCGACTCAGCAGCGCCCAGCCGCCGTCAGATGGAGATGATTGATCACCGAGTCCGTGCCGATCAGGTCGCCAGGATCACGCGGGCGCCAGCGTCTCGTAATCTTGCCAGCCCTCCACACTCTCCTCGTGGACGCCATGGGCGCCCTGCCCTGGCGCTCCCAGCACTGACCGCCGGACCAGCTCGGGTGGGCAGGCTGCCCTGAGAGCTCGAATGACCTGCACGACCGCCGAAATGAGGCCGCCCACATCGCCGAGGCAGTCCATATGCATGCGAGCCCTGTCGCACTCCGAGGATCGATTCTTGCTCGAGAGGACGTCATCCGATTTGTAACATATTGTCTAAATAGCGTCGCTAGCGCTGCCGCCACGGCTCCAGCGCGTGTCACGGGAGAGGGGTCGTGCCGTGTCGGACAGCGCCGAGGCGATCCACAATCGGCTTGCCGAGCTCGCCGCTCCGACAGCCAGTAGCCGGGTCATCGACCTGGGATGCGGCGCCGGACCGACGCTTCTGGCGCTGAGCCGGGTGGCCCCCGAGGCCGCGCTGGTCGGCATCGACCGGTCTGACGAATTCCTTCAACGAGCACGGCAGGGTCTCCAGGGACACCGCGGCCCCGTCATGGCTGTCGCCGCGGACCTTCGGACCCTACTGCCGTGCGGGGACGCAAGCGCAGATGTCGTCCTGTCGTACAACACCGTCGAGTGCCTGCCGGACCCGGAGCAGCTGCTGGCAGAGGTCGCTCGGGTTCTTCGGCCAGGCGGGCGGGCGGTCCTTGCGCACGTCGACTTCGATTCTCTGGTGATCGCCGGCGCGGATGCGGACCTTGATCGGCGGGTCTGTCACGCTTTCGCGGATGACGTGCAGAGCTGGATGGATCACGCGGATGGGCGGATCGGCCGCAAGCTGGGGCTGCTCCTCGCACGGAGTGCACTCAGGCTGGTGAGCGTCGAACCGCTGTTGACGTGGTCGACCGAACTGTCGGGACACGCGGAGGCCCGGATCGGAGAGATCCGAAAGGCGCTGTTGTCCGCAGACAAGCATGGTCGCGGCACGGTCAGTGCGGCTGAGGTGGAGAAGTGGTATGCGGCGGTGCAGGAGGCGGATCACCTAGGCGGGTTTTTCTTCTCCGAGCTGGCCTTCATCGCGGTCGCCGAGCGCCCGAGCGATGGGCGCCTGGCTGGCGGCACCGCCCCGGCGGCTCGCGATGGCGTCCTGCCCGGGCATGAGGACCGGTGGGTGTCGGGGCATTCCGCCGCCGCATGACGGACGGCTACGACACGGCGCGGCCTCGGAGCACGTTGTCGGCGAACGAGCAGATGGCCTTCTCCGAGACGCCGAGCGGAGCTGTGGTGTCCAGGGTGAGTACCGGGTGCTCGGGGTCGGTCCAGGAGAGCTCGGGGGCGTCGGGTGCGGGGTTGGCGCGGTAGGCGGGTGAGGGTCGGAGGGCGTCGCGGGCGTGCCGGAGCTGTTCGGGTGCGCGGACGTGGATGAGGTGGAGTCGTTCGCCGAGGAGGTCGGCGGCGAGCCGCCGTTCTGCGGGCGTGGAGGTCACGAGCGTGACGATGCCGATCGGGTGCCGGAGGGCGGCGTGGGCGAGCGCCTCGATGGTGGCGATGCGGTCTTCCGGGGACCAGCCGAGGTCTCGCAGGAAGCCGATGGCCCGCTGTTCGTCGGCGTCGTACAGGACACAGTCGCGGTGCTCGGGTTGAAGGTGGGCGAGGAGTCGGCGGGCGAGGGTGGTCTTCCCGGAAGCCGGCAGGCCCATGAGCCAGAAGACTGCGGATGCTGGTGGGTGGGTCACGCGGGGTAGCCCCACCTCTCGCACCAGTGCTTGAGCAGTGGCGGGATCGCCGCGTCTGTGGGTGGTGAGGTGGCGTCCTGGATCCGGCCGGAGGCGATCTGGGGCGACCAGTCGCCGATGCCGTAGACGAACGGGCCGTGGTCGTGGCGGCCGTAGTCGAGCATGGCCGGCTCCCAGGGGATGCCGATGTACTCGCACAGGGCTTTGCAGGTGGTTTCCGGTTCGGCGGTCAGCTGCTCGTAGGTGATGCTGATCGAGGTGGGTACGTTAGCGGCGGCTTCGTCGAGGGCGCCGGCAAACTTGTCGACGGTGACGGCAGCTTCGGCGAGGTCGGTGGCGTCGCCGGCGCGGCGGATGGAGTCGGCGATGGCCGCCGGGTGACGGCGCAGGATGATGTAGCGGGCGTCGGGCCAGCAGTTGACGAGCCGCCGCCAGATGAAGACGTTGCCGGGGGACTTCTCGGCGAGCACGGTCTTGCCCGCTTCGGTGAGTTGGCGGTGCAGCAGCCGGTCCCACAGGAGGTGTTCGAGGTCTTCGCGGCCGATGCCGAGGGTGCGCATGGCGAGGTCGGTGAACTCGTCGTCGACGGTGACTGTGAGGCCTCCGAGGTGGAGTTCGTGCGGGGCGTGGACGTCGGGATGGGAGCCGAGCAGGCAGCGCAGCAGGGTCGATCCGGAGCGGATCGGGGAGAGGATGAAGACGGGTGCGGGGACGAGGCGCTGGTCAGGCACGGAACTTCTCCTTCACCTGGTGCTCGCGTTCGGCGAAGACGCGCAGGCGGGTTTCGAGGTCGCGGCGGTAGTGGGCGGAGCCGGGGGCGGTCTTCTCGTCGCAGTGGAAGATCCGCAGCGGGAGCTGGTGCAGGTAGCCGATGCCGGGCCCGGTGGGCTGGGCGAATGTGTGGGAGAGCCAGTCCTCGTAGTTCATCCAGCTCTGGCCGTCGTCGTGGAACCGGTCGCCGGGGATGCCGCCGGCTGCGGCCATGACGGGCCGTGCACGGTGGGTGTCGTAGATCAGGAAGTGGGAGGAAACGCGGTTGACCGAGCGGGCCTTGGCGCTGAGGGCGGGGCCGGTGTCTTCGAGTTGCCATTGCCAGCAGTCGTGGTCGTCGATGCGCTGGGCGAGGGCGAGTTGTGGGCAGCGGTCGAAGGTGTCGGCGATCTCGGCGAGGACGTCGGTGGAGCTCGGGTCGCGGAAGGCGACGACGTCTCCTTCGATGGTGATCAGGAAGCGGCTCTTGTCGCTGACGAAGTGGGTGTGGATGTTGTTCGCCTGGTCGCCGGAGGCCCGGTGTCGGGTATGCCAGCGCAGCCGTACTTCGTCAAATCCCCAGGTGGAGTGCGCGAGTTCGGTGATCTCTTCGATCGGGGCGCTCTCGGCTCCGTCCACGACGAGGACCAGGTCGTAGGGGTGGCGGGTGCCTCGGCACAGGGCGTCGAGGGTGGTGGGGATGGTGCGGCGCAGGAGTTCGACATCGCTGTGGATGAGGTAGGCGATGGTGAACGCGGGCGGGTAGGCCACCGTGGTCACCACCCTGCCGGTCCGGTCACGTCCGCCGCGGCGCCGTCGTCGGGCGGGGCTGCGGTGGTGAGCAGTGCGTGGGCGTCGGTCAGCATGGCGGCGGTGAGTTCCTGGGAGTGGTCGAGGATGGCCTGTTCGATGCCGCGCTCGATGTCGTCGGGGATGTAAGGGTGGCCGACGCACATGCCCATGACCTGGTACTTGGCGGTGGTGCCGAGTCCGATGCGGTCGGCGAGGTCCTGGAGGGCGAAGAGGTCGAAGACGACGGTGCCGCTGCGGTAGAGGCGGTCGGCGAAGGCCGCCGTGTAGCGGGAGACGAGGGCGCGCACCGCTGGGTGGAGTTCCGGCCGGTTGTACGCCTCTTGGATGGCCTGGGCGACCTGGTCGGGGAGGAAGACGAAGGCGCACCGGTAGAAGTCGGAGGTGCCGAGTATGCGGAAGCTACCGGTGCGCTCCAGCAGGTCGACCATCCGCTGGTAGGTGGCCTGTCGGGCTTCGACGAGGCGGCCGATGCCTTCGGTGCCCTGGTGCGTCATCAGGGCCCACAGCTTGAGTGATTCGAATCCGCGGGAGCCGTAGAACGGTGTGATCAGCCCGAGGTCGAAGCAGTCGGGATCGTCGGCGCGGTCCGGGTAGCGGGCGAAGGGACCGAGCACGGTCGGGTCGCGGAAGAGCGCGTAGCTGGAGGGGTAGGAGACAAACAGGCCCTTGTGCGGGTCAAGGGCGACGGAGTCGGCGCGTTCGATGCCGGCGAGTTGGACCTTGAGCTTCTCGGAGAACAGCAGGCTGCCGCCGTGGCAGGCGTCGACGTGGAACCAGACGCCGTGCTGGGCGCAGAGGTCGGCGAGCGCTTGCAGGTCGTCGATGCCGGTGGTGCGGCAGTTCCCTGCGACGCCGACGACCATGAAGATCCGCTTGCCGGGCGGCGGTGAGGCCAGCAGGCCCGCGATCGAGGCGGGGTCGCTGGTGAAGTCGGGGGTGGCGTCCGCCCACAGGAGTCCGTCCGTGCCGAGGCCGAGGGCTTGGGCGGCGGCGAGGTAGGAGAAGTGCTCGACGCCGCCGGCGAGGAGGATCACGGGCTGCTCGGGGATGGCGCGCAGGCCGCTGTGGCGGACTTCGGGGTAGGTGTGGGCGAGGGCGGCGGCGATGGCGATGTGGTTGCTCATGTTGCCGCCGGAGGTCCACATCCCGCCGAGCGAGGCGAGGCCCTGGTATGCGGTGAGCGGTGCGGCCTTGTAGCCGATGAGTTCCCGCAGCCAGATGATCAGCTGGGCTTCGATCACGCTGGCGGCGGGCGCGCTGCGGTCGAAGGCGATCAGGTTCTGGTTGAGGAAGGTGGCGACGATGTCCGCGGCGAGGGCGGCGATGCTGTCGCCGGTGTCAGGGAACGCGAGGTAGCGCGGGTCGGCCTGGGAGATCGACCACCTGGCGATCTCGGCCAGGGAGTCCATGAGCTGGTCGTCGCTGGTCCCGGCGTGGGGGATCGGCCCGGCGAGGCGGTCGATGAGTTGGCCGACCGTCGCGTGCCGCAGGACGCGGTGGTCGCGCAGCTCGCCGGAGGCGAAGTCGAGTCCGAGGTCGACCGCCCGGTGCAGCATCCGCCGGCTGTCGTCCCGGGGACGGTTGCTCAGCAGGGCGGGCGGTTGGGGGTCAGGCACGTCCGAACTCCATTCGATACACGCAGCCTTCGCACGAGGACCAGGCGGGGCCTTCGATGAAGGAGTCCCGCAGCGACCGGTACGGCGACGCCGTCCAGATCTCGGCCATCGGCGTCTGGTGGATGTTGCCGAGCACGTTGCCCGGGCTGGACTCCATGTGGACACAGCACGGCGTGACGTCGCCGTCCTTGGTGAGGTAGCTCGCGTCCCACGGCCACGGACACACGGCGTTCGCGGCGGCCGGGGAGGTGAGGCGGGAGTAGTCGAAGATCGATAGCTGCAGGTCGTGCTCCTCGGCCCGGGTGAGGCCGGCCTCCAGGTGCGGGACGACGTCGTCCGGGAGGAGGGCGAACAGGGACTCGGTGTTGAGGCTCTTGTCCTCGCCCCAGTGGTGCAGGCTCTCCACGCTGACGCGCCCCAGGCCGTGGTCGGCGACGAAGTCGACGATCGCCGGGAACTGTTCCAGGTTCGCGGCCGAGAGCGTCACGGCCGCAGACAGTCCCGTCTCCCGTCCCTCGGTCAGCGCGACCGCTTCGCGCAGAGCCGCGCTCAGCTGGGTCAGGCGCAGCCCGGAGCGCATCCGTCCGAGCGTGGCGTCGTCGGCGCCGTCGACGCTGATGGCGATCAGTCCGAGCCCGGCAGCCAGGACCGGTTCGAGACGGCGGCGCACCAGCAGGCCGTTGGTGTTCGTCGAGGTGAACACGGAGCGGTTGGTGCATGCCTGGACGTAGGCGGCGAAGTCGCGGACGATCAGGGCCTCCCCACCGCCGACGAAGGAGACGTGGCCGAGGTCGGGGAGCTGGTCGAGGAGCGCGACGAACGCCTCCAGGGGCAGGTGCCCACCACTGCTCTCGTGCACGGCCCGAAGGCAGCCGGCGCACGCGAGGTTGCACAGGTCGGTGAGCTCCACCTGCAGGTACTGCGGCATGGCGGTGGGCTGTCCGGGGGTCAGGCCGTAGCGGTCGAAGTCGTCGGTGACGAGGAACTTCCGGAACCGCTCGGGCACCATAATCTGCGGCGCGTGTTCGGGTATCACCCGGCCACCGCCTTCCGGTAGACGGAGACGGTCTCGTCGGCGAACAGCTCGAACTCCTGCACCCGGCGGGCGAACGATGGCACCCGAGGGGCCAGTTGCTCGGATGCCGCGTCGATCGCACGGGTCCAGGCGACCGGATCCCGGTAGGCCTCGACGAGGTGGACGCCGGGGTCGCCTGCGAGGTGATGCATGGACGGCACGGCCGAGGACCACACCGGGACACCCAGGGCCCGGGCCTCATGCGCCACCAACGGGTGGTTCTCCCACCACTGCGAAGGCACCAGCAGCGCCCGGGCGTCGGCAAGCACCGAGCCGACCTCGGCACGGGAGTGCGGGGGAAGCCAGCGCACCCGTCGATCTGCCGCGGCGACGGCGCGCATCCGCTCCTCATAGGGGGCGTCGTCCGCCACGGTCGCGATCACCAGCGGCAGTTCGGTGCGGCAGCGGCGGAACGCGTCGAGCAGGAGATGCAATCCCTTCTCGGGCGAGCACCTGCCCAGGAACAGCAGATACCGTCCGCCGCCTCCGCTGGTGGCGAGCGGAGCCCAGACGGCTGGCAGTCCGTAGCAGGCCCGGTCGCGGACGACCTTGCCCACGTCGACGCCGGCCTTCGCCAACTCGGCGGCCTGGTGCGGCGTCTGCGTCCACAAGGCCCGGACCCGATCGTTCAGCCAGGCGATGTTCCGCGCCCGCCAAGAGGCCACGTCGCCGTGCGCATTCTCGGGGGCATTGAGGCATCCGAGGCAGCACCGGGTGGGCGCGGCCGCCGTGCACTGCGTGCCGGTGGACCGAACGACGAGCTGGTGGTCGGGGCAGACCGCGGTGTAGTCGGTCAGCGTCGCGACCACCGGCACCCCGGCCAGGGACGGGATGTCGAGGAAATCCAGGCCGATGCGGCTGAAGTGCAGGACATGCACGACGTCCATGGCAGGACGTGCGGCAAGCAGTCGCTCGACCCGGCGGGCCTGTTCCGGCTCCTGGACACGCCAGCCGACGGGGTGGTCGTCGCCGAAGGCAGCGGGCAGGCTCAGGTGCTCATCGGCCGTGAGACGGTGCGGTGGCGGTGGCTCGCCGGCCGCGAGCCAGCTGACGTGCACGCCGCGGGCTGTCAGTGCCCGGGCGAGGTCGTCGGCCAGGATCTCCGTTCCGCCAGCGTCGTCGTCTGCGAACCGGTGGGTGGTCAGAAGGATCCGCAAGTCTCCGCCCTTCAGCAGGTGTTGCCCTGGAGACCGGCCCAGCGGCTGATCGGGGTGAGCCCGGCAGGCATCCGCCCGTTCACACCGGCGGCCTCCGGTCCGGTGGGGTTCTCCGGTCCGGACAGTCGCAGCACTCCGGTGCGGGAGCGGTCGAGGACCGCGAACGGCTCGTGCAGGGTCAGGGCAGTCCAGCCGCCGTCCTCGAAGTCCACGAACACGTTCACCCCGAGACCGGCCCCAGTCTCGCCGTGTGCGGGCAGGGGCAAACGGAGCCGCACCTGATCCGCTTCCCAGAAGAGGTCGACGTCGGCGGCGTCCTCCCAGACGGGATCGGGGTGTGGGACACGGCGGAAGCGATCCGTGGGCGCATGGAGCCGCCTGGCGCCGTCGCGCGTGGCACGCCACTGATGCTCGCCCGGCCACTGCTGGGCGGCGAGGTCGTGCAGGGTAAATGCGCCCGACCCCAGCGGCTGCAGGCGAACTCTCACGGTGCGCACGGCATCGGGGGTGTCGCCCAGGTCGAGGCGGACCGCCAGCTGGTCGTCGTCGAGCGCGAGCCGGGCGCACAGACCAGCCGAAGCCGCCAGGCCGCCCCGCAGCCGGCCAGGACCGCCCAGCGGGATGGCCGAGTCCTCGTCGTGGCCCGGATCCGCCAGGAGGCGGGCCGCCGGCCGGTAGTCAGCCTCGGGGGATGCGGCGAGCGCCTCGCCGGTGAGCCCGTACGGGGCCGGGAGGGCGTCGAGCACCTCGGGGTGCTCCTCGCGGAGCGTGATGACGAGGCGGACCGCGAGGTCGGTGATGAACCGGATCAGGTCGCACTTGACCTCGTCGGGCCTGGTGATGTCCCCGTTCGCCAGCACGGCCTGGTAGTAGCAGCCGCCGCCGCAGACATACCGGGACGGGCAGGTGGAGCACCCGTCGCGCTGGTCGACCACCAGGTCGAGGTACCGGGTGCGGTCGCTGTCCTCGACGCCGGTGGAGGCGTGCCCGATGTGCCAGCCGGACTTCCCGATGAAATGCGCGCAGGGGTAGAGGTTGCCGTTGGTGTCCAGGTAGGTGCCGCTCTTGCCCGCCCCGCACCGGTAGACCTGCGCCGCGCGGTCCTTCACGCGGTAGAAGAACCGCATGAAGAAGTCCTCGGAGTTCAGGGCGAGCAGCCGGGCGAGGATGCCCTCCGGCGGCTGGGCGAGGATGTGCTCGACGAGGTCGGCGTAGCCCTGGCGGAAGGCCGGCAGCGTCACGGCGTTGAGGGCGTAGTCCTTGTCGTGGGTGGCGTTGACGGGCTTCATGTAGATGTTGCGGGCGCCGACGTCCTCGAAGAGGTGGCGGAAGATCGCCGTGAAGTCGGTGCAGTACGCGGTGAGGACTGCGGAGACGCCCATGTCGGGGTGGCGGGCCAGCACCCGGTCCAAGACTGGGCGCACATGGTCGTAGGTGCCTCCGCGCCCGCCCGTGTAGAAGCGGACCCGGTCGTGGACATCCTTCGGGCCGTCGAGGCTGATGTCCTGGGGCGGGCCGAGACGGTCGGCGAGTTCGGCCGTCATCGACAGCGTCGCGTTGGTGACCATCGGGCCGGCCCACACCACGCTGACCGGCGAGTCGGCCAGGCCCTCCTCCACCAGGGCCTGGACCTCCTCGTGCATGTGCCGCACCAGCATCGTCTCGCCGGCGAGCCCGAAGTCGACGCGGCTGTATCGCGCGTCCTCCTCGACAAGCCGCTCGCGGTGGGTGGCGAGACCCTGCACCACCGTCTCCAGGGGGATGGTCACGGGCTTGCCGTCGGCGTGGACCCGGTCGCGGAACGAGCAGTAGGTGCAGGCCATGTTGCACTGGTCGGTCAGGGAGAGCTGCGCCTGCGGGTACGCCTCGCGGTAGGACGTGATCTGGTGGACCGCCTCCAGTTCGCCGCACGGGCACGGTGCGCCCGGGGCGGTGATCTGGCCGCCGCGGACGTGGAAGACGTAGCCGTCCGCGAAGGAGACGTGTGCGGGGTCGCTGGTGGAGCGTGGAATCGCGTCGCTGATCACGGTGGACCTCTCGGGTTGAGACGGTGCGGATCGGGGCGGTACGGAAATCACGGGTTTCGCGGGCCGGGCAGTCCCAGGCGCTGGCGGAACAGGTCCAGTCGGGCGGCGAGCCGGGTGATCTCAGCGTCGGCCTGACCGCCGGCCGGGTGGGCGGGGTCGGCCACCTCCCGCAGGGCGAACGTGGCGCGGAGGAGATCGCACAGCTCCGCGGTGTCCTCGGCGCCGATCGCCTGCGGGAGGATGGCCAGCTGCCGCTCCAGGGTCACTGGTATCCGTGAGCCGCCCGCAGCGGTGAACGCCAGGCGCGCCAGCACGGCCCGGGATTCGAACCAGAGGTACTTGGCGGAGTACTTGCGGCCCTGCTCTTCGTACTGGCTCGGGCGGCCGATGGCATCGGAAGATGGCGGGGTGAGGGCTGCTGCTGCCCAGCCCGGGTCGTGGAAGGCGGATCCTGGCCGGCGGAGCTCGAACCACTCGTGAAGGTCCCGGCTCGTGCTGTCGTCGGCGCTGATGAGGTCGCGCTCGACCGGGCGGGCAGCGGATCCCTCGGCGTCCAGATGGAGGCAGGTGAGTGTCTCGATCATCAGCTCCTCCGTCGGCCGGTGCCCGTCGGGGAACGCTGCCGAGCTCAGCTCGAAGTCGATGTCGCTGCTACGGCCCAGAATCCCCTGGGCGCACGAGCCCCTCAGCAGCAGGTCGAGCTCCTCAAGCTGCAGGACGGTGAGGATGACTGCGGCGAGGCGACCGGTGATCTCCTCGGCCACCGCTGCCCGCTCGCGCGCCGCGTCCCAGCCGCTCGCGCAGGCCAACTGGTCGACTCGTTCGGCCAGTTCCTCAAGAGACGCGGCTTCGGAAGGAGGATTCGACTCGGCGGCCGAGAACAACGCCAGGACCCACGCCCTCCGTAGTGCGCCCAGATCCGTCACAGAATCAGCGGGCCGGCAGACCGTCGCCAGGGTATCCAGCGGCTGTAGCAAGGACGCGTAAGCGTCCCCACCGCACTGCTCGCGCAGGTACCCGGTCAGCAGGGTATGGAAGACACCGAGCCCTGCGGGAAGGACGTCCTCGGCGAGGTGACCCAGCCCGGCGGCGCTTGCCGATCCCTCCTCCACCGGAAGTTCGCTCGCGAGCGTCGCCACTACCCCGTAGCGGCGGACATCCCCATTGGTCGCAGTCGAGGGAAGCCAGCCCGCCAGAACCGTCTCGAAGCCGTCCAACTCCACCTGCCCGCCCGGCGACGAGGCCGGGATGCGGTCCCGCAACTTGAGGTCGCGCCCGAGCAGGTCGGACCAGGCGATGTCCCACTTCATCACGGTCAACTCGCCGGGGGCAGCTCCGGCGGGCACCAGGAGCGCGTCCTCCCAGTCGATCAGAACCGTCCGCCCACCCTGACGGAACATGTTCCGCGGCACACACCCCGACGCCTCGACCCCTCGGTCGAGCAAGGCCACCAACAGGCCGGCGATGGCAGGCACGGACAGGCCGTCCGCCCCGCTCCCGGCCGACAAACGCCTGCCCAGGTACGGGGAGACCAGTGCGGCGCCCTGACCGGGCAGCGAGACCAGCTCGGGAACGCAGACCTCCACCGTTCCGAACCCGTCGACCATCAACCCGCTCAGCCGCCGCGCGGACTCGGCAGCCAGACCCCGCTCCGAGCGCGCATCCTCAAACGGACGGAGCTTCGCCACCAGGTCACGCCCGCAGTGGCGCAACCGGCGCAACCGCCCACCGACGTCGACGAAGCCGGGGTCGCCGAAAGAGACGCCCCCGCTCCCCAGGTCGAACGCCTGCCGGACCGAGACCGCAAGGTCCCCCGGCCCACCCGCACCTCCCACTGTTCTGCTCACCCCACTCCCCTCCCGAGTGCCGCACGCAGATGTGCCACCGTAGCCGCTCCGTCACCGTGTGTTCGATCGAATTAGCGGATTCGGCCACTGACTTCCAGGCCGTACGGAACTGCGGAAAGCGGAGGGTAGGCTCTCAGGTGCTGATGATCATTCAGTTCTGTTAATCATCGCCACCGTTGGGGAGCCATGGTGTGCGCTCCGGCTGCACTTAATCGGTCTCTCGGCCGCGAGGGCGTGGGATAATCGGCGTGCGGCGCCGACCGTCCACCTGGTGCGGTTGCTGTGCGACCCCCGCGGCCTGTCCGCGGATCCGCCCTCTCACAGAAGTGGTCCTTCGTTCTATGGCTACGGTCCTCTCCATCGCCGACGCGGTGCAGCAGCGATTCGCTCAGGCGATCTCCACCGCGTTTCCCGACGCAGCGGACAGCGACCCCCAGCTGCGACGAAGCGACCGCGCCGACTTCCAGGCCAACGGGATCATGAGTCTCGCCAAGCCTCTGCGGACCAACCCCCGTGAGGTGGCCACGCGCGTCCTGGAGCACCTGGCCGCGGACGAGGTGATCGCGACCCTGGAGATCTCCGGCCCCGGATTCGTCAACGTCACCGTCACCGATGCCGCGATCCTGGAGAAGCTGGCCGCCCGCGCGGCGGACACCCGGCTCGGTGTCGGCAGCACCGCCGAACCCGGCGTCACGGTGATCGATTACAGCCAGCCGAACATCGCCAAGGAGATGCACGTCGGCCACCTGCGCTCGACGATCATCGGCGACGCGCTGGTGCGCACCCTGGAGTTCACGGGCGAGAAGGTCATCCGGCGCAACCACCTCGGCGACTGGGGCACCCAGTTCGGCATGCTCATCCAGTACCTCGTCGAGCACCCCGACGAACTCGGCGACGACACCGAGGCGGGCGACACCGGCCCGTCCATGTCCCGCCTCAACCGCCTCTACAAGGCATCACGCGCCAAGTTCGACAGCGACGCCGACTTCGCCGACCGGGCCCGCCGGCGCGTCGTCGAGCTGCAGGCTGGCCACGCCGAGACCGTCGCGTCCTGGCAGGGCATGGTCGACGAGTCGAAGGTCTACTTCGAAGCCGTCTACGCCCGCCTCGGTGTCCTCCTCGAGGACGCCGACGCCGTCGGCGAGAGCTACTACAACCCGATGCTCGCCGACGTGTGCGCCGACCTCGAAGCCTCCGGCGTCGCCGTCCGCTCCGACGGAGCCCTGTGCGTCTTCTTCGACGACATCAAGGGCCCCAACGGCGAGCCCACCCCGCTCATCGTCCAGAAGAGCGACGGGGGATACGGCTACGCCACCACCGACCTCGCCGCCATCCGCGACCGCGTCGGCCTGCTCGGCGCCAACCAACTCCTCTACGTCGTCGACAGCCGCCAGGCCCTCCACTTCCAAATGGTCTTCGAGACCGCCCGCCGCGCCGGCTGGCTCCCCGACAACCTCCGCACCCTGCACCTCGGCTTCGGCACTGTCCTCGGCAAGGACGGCAAGCCCTTCAAGACCCGCTCCGGCGAGACAGTCCGCCTCATGGACCTCCTCGACCAAGCCGTGGACCGGGCCCGCACCGTCGTCTCCGAGAAGAGCCCGCAGCTCGCCAGCGAGGAGCTCGAAGACCGGGCCCAGCAGGTCGGCATCGGCGCGGTCAAGTACGCCGACCTCTCGACCTCCCGCACCCGCGACTACATCTTCGACGCCGACCGCATGGTCTCCCTCAACGGCGACACCGGCACATACCTCCAGTACGCCTACGCCCGCATCCAGTCCATCCTGCGCAAGGCCCCCGAGGGCGTCACCCCGACCGCCCACCAGGATCTCGCCCTGGAGCCGGCCGAGCGCGCCCTCGGCCTCCTCCTCGACGAGTTCGGCGCCACCATCACCCAGGTGACCGGAACGTTCGAACCCCACCGGCTCTGCGCCTACCTGCACAACCTGGCGTCGGCGTACACCGCCTTCTACGAGCACTGCCCCGTCCTCAAGGCACCCAGCCCCGAGGTCATGGAGACCCGCCTGCTGCTCTGCCAGCTCACCGGCCAGACCCTCCAGCAGGGCATGGATCTGCTCGGAATCGGCACGCCAGAGCGGCTGTAGGCATTCGCCGTGGATGGCCAGCCGCAAGGGCCGTGGGTGGCCATCCACCAGAGCGCGATGACGTTAGACCCAAAGGCCCAAAGTGCCGATCAGGGCGCTTGGGGGGAGTGTGCCTTATCGCCGACAGCGAAGCGTTCGGTCAAACGTTGGTCAACCACAGACCCTTGCACTGGATCTTGGGGTGCGGATGGTCTCTTGTGGTGGCACCGGCCGGGGTGTAGCCGCAGGACCGCAGCAAGTCCGCCGTTGTGACTTGGTCCCGTTCCTCGTTGTAGACGCCGATGATCAATCGGCCGCCCGGGGCGACGACATGGTCCAGCAAATGAGCTACGTACGCTCCACGCAGGTCCGCCGGCACGTAGTCCACGCCGGTACGGACGGCGTCGAAGCGATGTGGAGGCTTCCAGCCCATCGCGTTGGCGGTCCAGATCCGACGCGCCCACTGTGGGCAGCGGGTTCGGGCGAGGTCGGCGAGGGCGGTGGAGATCTCCACCCCATAAGGCTCGATGATGATCCCGGCTTCGGTCGCCCAGTCGGTCAGGCTCTCCATCAGGTAGCCGTTGGCGCATCCGATGTCGAGGAACGTCCCACCGTGGGACGGGAACAGGTCGACGAGCAGGCTGCGGGCTTCTCGCCAGCGGGTCTCGTCGCCGCTGTGGCCGGACTGGGCCCGCGGGTTGTCGCCGTTGAGGTAGGCCGGTTCGATGACGCCCAGGACGGCGGCGTGCCACTCGGTGGCCGTGATCTCGCCCGCCTGGTACGCGTCGTCGATGGGTGCCAGATCGCTCCAGCCTCGCTCCCTCGCGCTCGCGATGTCCTCTGCGTCGCGGCCAGCCGGACGGCGCGTGTTGGGGGCCATGTGTGCTCCTTCTCAGCTCGCTGACGTTGGCAGGGTGTCGTTTAGTCCCCTTGAAGAGCGTGGATCAGCCGCGCGGCCTCCCTGTGCGCCGGACCCGTTCGCGGGTCGTTCGGACCGGCATGTGGTCCGACGATCCTCGCCAGCACGAACAGCTGCATCACCATCCCGTCGCGGCTCTCAAGGTCTGCCCGGCGCTCCCTGCGTACCCGGTCCGCGAGCGCCGGTACGGCGAGGGAGGCGGCGTGCAACGACGCCGAGTCGAGTCCGCGCGGCGCCATTCCCCAGTCCTCCCAGTCGAACATGCAGAACTCACCAGGGCCGGTGACGTTCGCCCAGTTCAGGTCGGCGTGAGCAGGACACCACTGCCCCACCCGAGTTTCGTGCGCTCCTGGGAAGGCGGCCTTGATCATGTCGTCGACCAGCCGCTGCGTGATCTGCTCGGTGTCTGGGGCCGCCACCCGGGCCGTGTGCTGAGCGGCCAGCACTGCCAGCGAGGCGTTCAGCGAGCACCACCACCCATCGGACAGCTCCGGGTCGACGGTCACCACCGCGGCCCCAACCGGGAGCTCGGGCAGCAGCGAGGTCTCGTCCACGTGCCAGATCGCCCGGTCGTCCGGGTCCTGCCATGTCGTCGACCCGTACCAGCGTGGCATCGCCACGCCGGCCAACACCGCTGCGGCTTCGAATCCGCCCCAGCCCTGTTCCCGCGCCCGCGCCCAGGGGCGGCGCTCGACCCTGACCCAGCTGCCTCGGTCGGTGCCGGCTCCGACCGTCCGGCGCTTGCGCGCCACGCTGCGCCGGTCCAACCTCGTGCCGAGGCGCTGCTCCACCTGGTCCAGGACGTGATCGACAGGCTCCTGCCGGAGGTCCATGGTCTACCGGACGAGGTCAGCGGCGGTGCCCTGCGGTGGGGTGACACCGGTGAGCTCACGTGCCTGGTCAGCGAGCAGAGGGGCGAGTTCCGGGTAGTACCCGCGGTCAACGGCCTGGAGCATCTCCGCAATAGCGATGAGCTGACCGACGCGTCCGGCCGGGGTGTCGAGGATGTCGGCGAACTCCGTGCGGATTCGGTCCGCGACCGCGGGCACAAGGAGGCTGCTGACCCACAGGACGGCAGGGTCGTAGCCGACCGGCACGAGACCCCAGCGTTCCCAGTCGAGGATCTTGAGCGGTCCGGCGGTCAGGTTGGCCCACTGGAGATCACCGTGTCCGGTGGTCCGCTCGACGTCGGCCGGGGCCGGGATGCCGAGGTACTTCGGGAAGACCTCTTCGATCCACGCCTGGCGCAGAGTGATCTTCGTGCCCGGTGCTTCCGCGATGGCGGCGAGCGCGTTCCGCAGCCCGGTCCACCAGTCATCGTCCAGGCCGGGGTCATCGCGGAGGTCCGGCGTTGACGAGACCGCGGAACCTACCAGGTCGAAGATGTCGGCCTGGTAGAACCAGCCAGCCTCCGTCCAGTCAACGGTGTCGTGGAGCCGGGGGCGCGGGACGGAGGCAGGGACGAGCTGTTCAGCGCCGAGGGCGCCCTGGCCGGTCGGCCGGGGCGCCCTGCGGCGGCTGCTTCTGGAGACCCGGAGCCAGACGTTCTCGGCCCGGCGGCCGACAGTGGTTCCGGAGGTACCGAAGACCGGCGGTCCGGTGCACACCAGTCTGAGGAATCCGGCGGCCTTCTGGTGCGCTGCCGTCAGGTCGTGCCGGGTGTCGTCATCCGGCTGAAAGGACATCGAGCACCGTCCTGAGTCGTGCGTCGGGAATCGGCTGGGCGAGAGCGTCCCGGGCATCCTCCCAGTGCTGGAGGGTGCTGGTCGAGGTGAGGACGACGTCCAGCGCGGGGCAGGCACCGATGAGCTGGAACGCGGCGGTGTGCGGGGTCGATCCCGGCTGGATGAGGTTCACCAGTTCGGGTGTCATCAGGCTCGGCAGTTCACCGCCGTACAGGGGTGCGGAGGCGAACGTCGTGATCCCAGCGTCGCGCGCGTGGACGAGCGGCCCGGCTCCGTCGAGGGCCTGGGCGATGGGCTCGGCCATGACGAGGCTGACCGGCAGCTGGACGCCAGCGAGGTGGTGGTTCGCCGACCCGGCTGCTTCGTCGGCCAGCGCGATCAGTTCGGCGATGGTGAACGCCTGGTTGGTGAAACCGGTCCAGGTGGCGACGCCGTACCCCCCGATGCGGCTGGCCTGCGCGAGCTCCTCCAGCACGGCGAACGCGGCGCGGAGGTTGTGATGCAGCTGCTTCCGGTCGTGGTCGGATCGTTCGGGGTTGTGGACGAAGACGATGTCGGCACGACCGAGGACGGCGAGCGATTCCTCGGTCTGGGTGCGGACGTCCGCGGGGGCGATGCTGTGGTGGCCGTCCGGGTAGAAGCCGGTCTTCGTCGTCACCTTGACGTTCGGGTGCTCGGCGAGCACAGGGGCGAGGTCGGGGTGTGCCCGGCCGTGACCGTAGTTGGGGGCGGTGTCGATCCATTTCGCCCCGGCCGTGAGGGCGGTGCGCGCCGCTTCGCCGGCGGCACGCACCCGGTAGGTCCCCAGGCCGAGATCCGGGCTCACCGGCCGACCCCGACCACGGCGAGGGCCTGGCCCTGGACGAGGACGGTGAGGACGCTGGCCACGTCCTTGACCTCCAGGCCGGCGGCTTCGGCGAGTTCCCCGATGCTGACCGGCTCTCCAGTCAGCAGGGTTTGCAGGGCGGGCTCGACCCGCTCGGAGAAGTCCCATGCGGTTCCGGCGGCGGACAGGGTGACGGTCCGGGCGGTTGGGTCGCTGGTGAGTTCGGAGCGAGGGGCGGTGATCCGCACCTTGATCTCCGGGTCCGCGGGGAGGGTGTCCACGAAGGGCAGGGACGGGGCCGGTCGGCCGAAGTGGGTGGTGCCGGAGGCCGTGACCCAGCGGTCGATCAGGTCAGGGTCCGACAGCGCGGTGAGCACCGCAGCCCTCAGATCGGCCAGGTAGGCGGCCTTCTCGTCCGGTCCGGCGTGGAGCGGCACGTCCTTGCGCACGGCGGGGCTCTCGTGCAGCTCGTCCACCAGCCAGCCCAGGAGCGTGGCGCCGGTCTGGGCGACGAGTCCGAAGGTGAGGTGCAGCGACTCGCTGCCCTGGTCAGCAGTCACGCTGTGCCACCAGCCGCGCGGCAGGTACAGGACGTCGCCCGGGTGGAGGACGACGTCCGCGATCGGCTCGCCCTCGGGTTCCTCCGGGGAATCCACGTCGCGGAAGGTCGGGGCCTGCCGGGTCGGCTCCCAAAGCCGCCAGCGCTTCGCCCCGGACTGCTGGACGACGACCACGTCGTGATCGTCCCAGTGCCGGCCGAAGCCCTCCTTCTCCGTCCAGGAGGCGTAGAGGTTGGTCTGCACGGGCGTGCCGATGAAGCGCTCCAACGCTTCGGCGGCGGTGCGGATCCGCGGGTGGATCTCGTCGATCGCGTCCACCACGAGCGAGGCGCCCTCGGCGAGCTGCGCGTGGAGCTGCGCGGGGTGCAGCCGGTTCCAGGTCACCCCACGCCGGTTGGTCGCCGGGGTCGAGTACCGGCCAACGGGAACGGTCTGCCCGTCCATCGACAGCCGCAGCCGCGGCGGGTCGATGCGGTGGGTGGCGAGGATGGTGTTCAGATCGTCCCAGGACAAGAGGGGAGCGGTGTCGGCGCTCCCGGCGGGGATCACGGTGTGGGAGCGGTGGAGCGCCTGGGTGAGGAACTGGTCCCCACCCAGGCGCACCGCCCACGAGGCGGTCTCATGCATCGTGGGCGGTCTCTCAGGTGTCGTTCTGGTCGGACTTGCCGCCCGTGTTGTCGGACGGCAAGTCGGCCCGCGAACGCGCGGCCTGGATGTTGCGGACGCCGACCAGCAGGCCGCCCTCCTCCTCCGGCTGGACCGCGGATGCGATGCTCTCCATCGGATCTCCTCTCCTCCTGGCGCTGCTCGGCCGTTCCGGGGACCGGAAGGTGTCGCAGCGGCTGAGTGCCCCAGTGTTCCGAGCAGGGCGCGGCAGGGCCATGTCGTCCGGCTGTCATCTCGCGGGTTGACTCGCACGCAGGTGTCATCGGGGTGTCATCTTCACCACGATCACGGCCACGAGCTGCGGCGTCTCGGCTTCGCCACTACGACAGGGTGGCCAACGGGCACCTGTCCTGGGCAGGATTCCGGGCATGGACATCTTGGTGATCGGCGGAGGCTGGTTTCTGGGCACGGCCGTAATTGAGGAGGCGCTGGGGCGCGGCTGGGGCGTGACGACGTTCAACCGAGGGCGATCCGGCACGCTCCTACCCGGCGTGCGGCACGTCATAGGCGACCGCACGTCGGTCGAGGATCTGGCCCGGTTGGCCGCGCAGGGTCCGTGGGATGCGGTGATCGACACGTCGGCTGCTGAGCAGCCGCCGAACGTGGTGCTCGGTGGGGCGAGGGCGCTGGAGAGCGCCACCGCGCGCTACATCTACATCTCGACGGTGTCGGTGTACGCCGGCTGGCCGGACCACCCGCTCAAGGTGGGCGATCCGGTGCTGGACGCTCCTGCCGACGCCGACCGCGAGTACGGCAGGAACCCCGAGGGTTGGCGAGGGCCGAATCTGCACTACGGAAGGCAGAAAGCCGGCACCGAACGGGCAGTGGTCGAGACCTTCGGTACGGAGCGGTCCTGCCTGGTTCGCCCCGGCGTGATCCTCGGGCCCCGCGAGTATGTCGGCCGGCTCCCGTGGTGGCTCCGAAGAGCCGAGCGCGGCGGTCAGATCCTGGCACCCGGATCGGCAAGCAAGACCATCCAACCGGTCGACGTCCGCGACGTCGCGCGCTTCGCCGTCGATCTCGCTGAACGGCCCGGAGTGGGCGTCTACAACGCTACCGCGCCCATCGGCCGGGACGCGATGAGCAGTTTCCTGGGGGCCTGTCTCGCGGTGACAGGCGGCAAGGGAGAGCTTCAGTGGGTACCGGATGAGGTGCTGCTGGAGCACGGCGTCCGGCAGTGGACGGAAGTGCCGCTGTGGCGGACGGGTGAGGGCGTTTGGCTGGTGGACTCCGAACCGGCGTACGCGGCCGGGTTCCGGTGCCGCCCATTGGAGGAGACGGTTCGGGACACCTGGGAGTGGCTCCAGGCCGGCAATGCCCCGGTCCCGCACCCGCGGGCAGCCGCTCTCGGAATCGACGCGGACCGGGAACGGGCGATTCTGGCGGCTGCCGGGTCTCCTCGCTGAGCAGGATGCGACGGACGGGCGACCGCCATGGTGACGGTCGCCCGTCCGTCGCGGTTGTGTTGTTCTACTCGATGGCCAGCCGCGAGGTGGCGCCCCCGAACTGTCGCGGGGCCGCGACTCGGGTGTACTCCTCCAGTCCCTCTCGAAGGGTGGCAGCGACCGGTGACGTCCGGACGGACTCGGTGGTGAGCAGTTTGCCGACGTGGACGACCCGCTCGACGAGGCCCTTGGCGCGCCGGTCGGGTGCAAGGTCTGAAATGGGCTTGAGGACTTCGGCTGCTTCCTCCACCTCACCGTTGAGGATCAACGCTGCGGCGAGGTCCGTCCTGGCCTCGGCGTCGATCCGGGGAATCCTCTGCCCAACAGGCAGGCTGGCTTGCAGCTCCAGCACCCGTCGGGTGTGCTCCAGCGCGCTGGCGCCATCACGCAGGAGCACGAACGTGGTGCCGTGCGACCGGGCGAGCCGCTCCGGACCGTGAAGGAACTCGCCGGCCACATCGTCGTGGAGGTCGTCTCGTTCGACGGTGTCCACGTCCAGGAAGCGCGCGACCGCCGCTGCGGCCCTGCGCCGGTCGCCGAGGTGCCCGTAGGCTCTGGCCTCGATCGAAGCGATGCGTGCTTGGCCGGCCGTACCGACGCCGGGGAACGACTGCGCCTGCCGGATGAAGCGGATCGCCTCACCAGGCCGCCCTTCCCAGTAGGCGAACATGCCGAGCGTGCCGGCCGCGAACGCGGCCAGCGGGGTGAAGCGGGTGACCTCGGCGTACATGCCCGCGGAACGGGCGAGCCGACTGGCCTCGCCAAGGGAGCCGAGTCCGAAGGCGGCCAGGGCGAGCAGCGCCGTCGTCTGGCCGATCGCGATCAGCAGCAGCTGCTTCTGCTCGGGGATGTGGGTGCGGTCCAGAAGACCTTCGGCGTTCGTCCGAAGCTGCCGGGCTTCACGGAGCACCTCGAAGGGTGACCGGTTGTTGTAGGTGCGGGCGAGGTGGCGAACGTCGTCCTGGACCTGGTCGATGGACAGGTCGGAGAGGAAGGCGGACGCTACGGAAGCGGCGTGGTCGGATGCTTCGCGTGCGGTCATCGCGAGCTCTCTTTCGAGGTCTTGCTGGGTAACTGCTGCAGGATCTCCCTCACTCGGCGGCGCGAGGAGGTCGGCGATCGTCCTGTCGAACATGTGCTGGATCGTCTGGGTGAAGACGGAGGTCGGTCGGCTCACCGTCCCGGCGGTCCAGCGCCTGAACGTCACCTCCGACATGTCCAGGTCGCGAAATCGGGGGTCTTTGAGGGTTCGCGCCAGTTCGTTCCCGGCGCGTCGGAGTTCCCTGTGGAAGTCCGGGAATTCCCATCCCGCCTTCTCGATCAGAGCACCCAGTAGCGTCTTACTCGCCATGCCGCATGCCTCCGCCCCCTGTGGTCTCGATCTCGGCCCGGCCGCCGCCTGTGCGGGGAGAGCCTGGTCCAGCCATACCCGACAAGAGCGTTTCTCACCGCCATATCTGACGAGATGACACCCCGATGACAGGGTGATGGCTACGCAAGGCGTCAGATGACACCCGGGTGTCATGGCGCTGTTTCGGCCAGGACGCGACAGTAGGTGGCCGATCACTTAATCGCAGTCCGCGAAGTGAGCGAGTCACTTCTCGCTCGTCTTCCTGACCGCCGGCTGCGCCAAGCTGTCCGCCGAGCTTCACGCTGACGTGCTCGGGCCCCAGCAGACAGTAGGCGGATTGAAGTCCCGGCGGACCATGAAGGGGGAACAGGTCATGCCACCCGCGCCCAATGCCGGTGCTCAGCCTAGGCCGGTTTATCATCCTGCCGGGTTCGACGATGCGCTCCGGACCGCGGTGGACGACCTGCGGGCCGGACGCTGGTTGTCGACGCAGCGACTGCTGGCCTCGACGCAGAACGCCGGCCTGCGGACCTCTCGTACGCAGGTGCTGGCGCTGGTTGCGGCCCGGTCGACGGTGCTCACCGACTGGGGGCGCGAGGAGCCGGACGCCCCCGGGCTCGCCATCCTGCGGACCAGGGTGCTGGTCGAGCACGCCTTGGCCGCAGCCGAGGCCGGCTCGCCGAAGGCCGAGCCCTTGGAGCACGAGGCCCGCGAGTCGTGCTGGGCCGCCGCCGAGGCGGTTCGCTCGGACCCTGTGCCGTGGGTGTGCTTGCTCGCCCTGGCGGTGCTCGATCGCGCCAAGAGCCGCCCCGAGCACCAGAATCGCTCGTCGGACCCGATGCTGCCGCGCGGCCCGTGGGGGCTGCTCGACGAGGCGCTCATGCGCGATGCCGGCAACCGGGAGGCTCACCACCGCATGCTCCGCTACTGGCTCCAGGTCTACCGGCCTGCGGCTTCCGACTTCGTTCACCTCGCCATGTCGAAGGCTCCGGCCGGATCGCCGCTTGCCGCTCTGCCGCTGTACCTGTCGGTCGACCACTACCGGAACGAGCCGAGGCGCACCGCGGTCGTACTCCGGCAATGGCTCCGGGAGCCCCATTTCTCCCGCGCTCGGCGCGCGTTCGAGAGCTGGTCCGTGGCGGCGCCGGGGCCGTGGCCGGTCGCCGATCTCAGCTATCTCGCCCATGCGCTGTGGGCGTCGGCCCAGATGGGCGCCGCCGTCGAGGTGTTCAGCGCGCTGGGTCAGTTCGCATCCAAGGCGCCGTGGGCCCATGTCGCCGACTCCCCGGGCCAGGCGGAAGCCCTGCTGCTGACCGCCCGGGACCAGGCTCTCGCCGGCCGCGCGACCGCGCTTGCCTGACCCAGGCCGCTCCCGTTCCCAATCCCGACTTTCCGCACGGAGGTTGCCCCGATGTCCCCTTCCCAGGCCGCACCACCGACTGACGAGGAACGGCTCCGCCAGCTCGGCTACGAACCCAAACTGAGCAGGAGGATGGGCGAGTTCGGCAACTTCGCCAGCGCGTTCTCCGTCATCAGCATCCTGTCCGGCTGCATGACGATGTTCGCGTTCGGCCTGAACACCGGTGGGCCTGCGGTGATCATCTGGGGCTGGATCGGCGTCGGCGGCCTGGTCATGTTCGTCGGCCTGGCCCTCGCCGAGGTCACCAGCGCCTACCCGACCAGTGGGGCGCTGTACTTCATGGCCCACCAGCTCGGCGGCCCCCGGTGGGGCTGGATGACCGGCTGGCTCAACCTGCTCGGGCTGGTGGGCGGCATCTGCGGCATCGACTACGGCGCGGCCAGCTTCGTCGGCGCCTTCCTCAACATGCAGTTCGGGTACTCGCCGACGCCGGGCGGTCTGTTCGGGATCTTCGCCGCGATCCTGCTGCTCCACGCGGTGCTGAACCTGCGGGGCGTGCGGCTGGTGTCGGTGCTCAACGGCATCTCGGTGTGGTGGCACATCGGTGGCGTCGTGCTGATCGTCGGGGCGCTTGCGATCGTGCCCACCCAGCACCGGGACGTCAGCTGGGTGGTCGGGCACTTCGTCAACAACACCGGTTGGAGCAACCCGATCTACGTGAGCGCGGTCGGGCTGCTGCTCGCCCAGTACACCTTCTCGGGCTACGACGCCTCCGCGCACATGAGCGAGGAGACCACCAAGGCATCCGTGTCGGCGCCTCGCGGGATCGTCCGCTCGATCTGGGTGAGCTGGATCGCCGGTGCCGTCCTGCTGGCGGGCATGTTGTTCGCCATCCAGGACTACGACGGTGTCCTCAGCTCGCCCACCGGCGTGCCGCCCGCGCAGATCTTCATCGACGCGCTCGGGACGACCGGAGCGAAGGTGCTCCTGGCCGTGGTGATCGTGGCGCAGGTGTTCTGCGGCAACGCGGAGACGGCGGCGGCGTCGAGGATGGTGTTCGCGTTCTCCCGGGACGGCGCACTTCCCGGATCGGCTCTGTGGAGCCGGGTGTCGGAGCGCACCGGGACGCCGGTGGCCGGGGTGTGGCTGTCGCTCGGGGCGGCGCTGGTGCTCGCGCTGCCCTCGCTGTACAGCGCGACCGCGTACGGCGCGGTGACCGCAGTCAACGTGGTGGGGATGACGCCGGCGTACGCGGTGCCGATCTACCTCCGGCTGCGCAAGGGCCGCCGTTTCAAGCCCGGCCCGTGGAACCTGGGTCGCCGGGGTCCGGTGATCGGGTGGATCGCGGTCGGCTGGGTGGCCGTGGTGAGCGTGCTGGTGTGCCTGCCGCAGTCCTCGCCGGTGACGGTCGACACCTTCAACTACGCGCCGGTGGCCTTGGCGGTGGTGCTGCTGCTGGCCTGGGGATGGTGGCTCAAGGCGGGGCGCTCGTACGCGCCTCCGGTCCAGCAGTCGGCCGAGTTGGTCGAGCTGACTGAGGAGGTCGTGTGACCAGCCTTCGACGCCCGGGCCGTACGGCGACGATGAGGGCCGCCCGGTACCGTACCGCCGGCAACTCGCCGGTGGCGGCCTCGCCGACCGGGCCACTGCATCGGCTGGTAGATGTCTTCGGCATCACGACGGTGCTGCTGGCGGCCGTCGACGCGCAAGGCCGCCTCAAGGGCAAGGAGCTCGACGCGGCCTCGCTGGTGCAACGGCTGCGCTCGGGTGGGCTCTCGCCGGAGATGTGCGGGTACGTACTCGGTACCGACTTGGGGATGACGGCTCCGCGCAGCGGGTCGTTCTCCTGGAAGTCCGGGTTCGGGGACGTCGCGCTGCTGCCCGACAACCAGCACGCCCGCGTCCTGCCCTGGCTGCCGTCCACCGCCCTGGTGCTCGCGGAGCCGATCAGTGTGGGCCTGCCGCACCCGCTCGCTCCGGGTACCGTGCTCGTCGAGCAGGAGCAGCGCCTCGCCGGCCTCGGGCTGACGGCGAAGGTAGGGGTGGAGACGGAGTTCGTCCTCTTCGAGGGCGCTGCCCGGGACGCGGCGGCGGCCGGCTTGCGCAGACTTCGCCCCGCCGTCTGGGACAACCGCGACTACGCCCTCGACCAGCCGCTGCCGGTACGGGAGTTCAGCAGGCGTCTGCGGCAGGTCCTCGCCGACTCCGGCCTTCCCGTCGAGGCCGTGAAGGGCGAGGGCGCGCCGGGCCAGGTCGAAGTCACCTTTCCCTACGGACCGGTGACGGCGGCGTGCGAGCAGCACGTGCTGTTCAAGCACGCCGCGAAGGCGGTCGCGGACGAACAGGGCATGACGGCGTCGTTCATGGCGGCCCTGCCGGGTGGGGTCGGAAGCGGTATGCACTTGCACGTCTCGCTGCACGACGTCGACGACCAGCCGGTCCTGCTGGCCGGCCCCGAGCACGGCAGCGGCCTGTCGGAGCTGGGTGAGCAGGCAGTGGCCGGACTCCTGACGGCGTTTCCCGCTCTCGGTCCGCTGTGGGCGCCGTACGTGAACAGCTACAAGCGCCTGCGGGACCACTCCTTCGCCCCCACTCGCCTGACCTGGGGGCGGGACAACAGGTCGTGCGCGGTTCGGGTGGTCGGTCACGGTCGCAGCCTGCGGTTGGAGGTGCGGTTGCCCGGTGCCGACGCCAACCCCTACCTGGCGTTGGCGGCGGTCCTGGCCGGAATCCGGCACGGCATCGAGGCCGGACTCAAGCCCCCTGCCGTCACCCGCGGCGACGCCTACCTGGACCGCGAGGCCGATCCCGTGCCGCAGTCACTGGCCGAGGCCGTTTCTGCGTTCGAGACCAGCCCGCTGGCCGGCGAGCTGCTCGACGAGCACGTCGTCGCCCACCTGGCCGCCGTCGCCCGCCTGGACCTGGACCACCACGCCGCCGCCGTGAGCGATGTCGAGCTGGAGCGCGGTCTCACCCAGGCATGAGCCCCGGGCCGGTCGCGGCGCCAGACCCCCGAGACCCGCGACCGGCCCGGTTCCAACCCCGCCCCTCTGTCCCCGACCCTGCCGAGGAAGCCCTTCCTATGGACACCACCACCCACCCCCCAACCCATGCGAGCCCGCGGCCCACCGGGGCCGAACTGCTGACCCGGGCCCACCTGGTCGACGCCACCGCCCCCGGCATGGAGGGCCTCGCGCTGTGGCTGGCCACGCGCCGACTGGACATCACCGCGAGCATCCCCCACGCCGAGCAGGACAGCCCGGCCGCAGCCCGGCTGCGCACGGCCGGCGTGAAGGTCGTCGTTGGCTTCGACGCCGAGCACGTCCAGGCCGACCGAACCGCCGTGGTGTGGTCCGGCGCGACGAGCGGCCCGCTCCCGGAACTCGACCAGGCCCAGGCCCTGAGGCTGCCGGTGCTCACGCGCGCGCTCGCGCTCACCACGCTGACCGGGGAACAGGGGCCGCTGGTAGCCGTCTACGGCAGCCACGACACCGCCACCGCAGCAGCAGCCCTGGCCGCAGTCCTCGACGACGGCCACACCTCCTGGATTCTCACCGCTGCGACCCAGGGCGGCGTTCCCGGACAGGGCATCCACGGCCACCGCCTGGTCGTGGACCTGTGCCCGGACGCCGGCACGCACGAGGCCGCCTCCTGGAGCCGCCTCCCGCGCGGCCCGCAGCCCGTCCCCAGGGCGGCCCCGACCGTGACGCTGATCACCACCGCCACGATGAACGCCCCGCACTTCACGGACACCATCGAGGCTCTGGACGCCGCCACCGCCCTCGCCCGCGCCTCCGCCACAGTGGTACTGCCGCTGTGGGACAAGGGCGCCAAGATCGTGCACGAGCGGCTCAGCGACCACCCCGGCCCCGCCGTGGTCACGGTCGGCCTGGAGGAGACCGCCGACGTGTGGGTCCTCCCGCCCCGCTGGCTCGGCACCGAGTACCTCCTGACCCTCCATCACCGGGGTGAGCGGCACCAGTTCACCGTGCCGGTCGCCGGCCGCCACCACGCCCTTGCGGTGTGCGCAGCCATCGCCACCGCGCTCGTCGTCGGGGAGGACCCGCAGGCCGTCGCCCAGCGCGCCGGCGGCTTCCGCGGGGTGATCCGGTCGCTGGCTGTGCTCGGCGCTCAGGCCGGCGTCACCGTCGTCGACTCCCGTGCCCGGCACCCGCGCGAGATCGCGCAGGACGTCACGGCCGCCCGGATGCTCACCGAGGGCTCGGTGGTCGTCGTTCTGGAACCGGACGGCGTCGCCCGCACCAGTGCACACGCCGCCGAAATCGGCGCCGCCGTCGGCGACGCCGATCGCGCGGTGCTGCTGCCGGTCAGCACCCCGCTGACCGAGGACGCCGGGCCCGATCCGCTGGAGGCCGTCGAGCAGGCCGCTCTTCACAGGCTCGGACAGGGCGCGGTCCACCGCATCCGCCTCGGGCCGTGCGAACCCGCCCCGGAGCAGCGGATCTTCGAGATGACCGCCGAGGGCGACCTCGTCCTGGTCATCGGCACCGGCCAGGCCGAGCGGCTCGGTCCGAGGCTGCTGTTCCACCTCGCCGCCCCCAGCATGCCAATCCCTCAGCAGCTGTGACCCACCCGAACCATCCCGCTGGAGACGACGCCGTGGCCATCGGCCCCCTGCCCGCCCTCACCGCCTCCGAGCGCCGGCTGATCGTCCTGGCCGCCGCCGGCGCCAGCCACGACCAGATCGCCGCCGACCCCGACACGAAGCTGCAACCGGACGACGTCCGCAGCGCGATCGACGCGGTGCTCGTCACCACCGGCACCCGCACCGTGCTGCACCTCGCCGCCTGGGCCACCGCCCACCGGATCGTCACCCAGCCGGTGCACCCCAGCGGCGCGCTGACCATCAACCCCCAACTCGCCCCCCGGTTGTTGCAGATCCTGCGCGGCTGGGCGGGCGGGCGCAGCACGCCCGAGCTGACCGCCGACTTCGGCATCGCGCCGAGCACGATGCGCACCTACGCCAGGAGCCTGCTCAGCCAGCTGAACGTCGGCTCCCAGCCCCAGGCCGTCGTCGTCGGCGTCCTCGCCCGGCTGGTCCCTTTGAACAGCATCGACCCCGCCTGGCCCGCCGGACCGCTTCTTCCCACCACTGAACCCCTCACGGCGGCCCCATGAGTGCTCACCGACGCATCGGGCGCATCGGTCTCGCCGCGCTCTGCTTCCTGCTCGGTGTGCTGGTCGGAGGCGGCGCCATCTACCTGCTGGATCACCGCGCCGCCTTCAGGCAGCCGCTGTACCTGGGCACCTTCGCCGTCGTCGCCCTGTGCACTCTCGGCGTGGCCGACCGCTTGGTGGGCCACCGCCCGCCGCCCCCGAACGACCCGGATCGTCCCGGCGACCCCCACCGGTCCGGCTGAACAGCGCCCCGCAGTACCCATGGCGGCCGTTCGGGCCGGGGCCGCACCCCTTCGACCTCAGAGAGCAGATGATCATCCTCCACAGACCTACCCCCTGCGGCGGCGCCCGGTGAACCTTCGATACGTCGAGGCCCCGGAGCCATACGAGCGGGACGGCCGCCCAGCGGTGTTCCTCGCCGGCGCAACCGTTGGCTGCCCGGACTGGCAGAGCGACGCGGTCGACCTGTTCGCGACCGCGGGCTTCGACGGCACGGTGCTCAACCCCCGACCGTCACGCAACCCGGCCACCGACCCCTTCCTCGCGTGGCAGCCGTTCGGCTGGCAGGACCGCAATATCCGGCGCACCGACGTCGTCCTGTTCTGGAGCCCGATCGGCCACGTGCGCGTGCACGACTGCTACGAGGCCGGCCTGTTCACGCCGTACGGCGGGACGGTGGTCGTCGGCTGCGACCCGGCCGACCACGTCCAGCGGGCCAACCGCGTGCTGCTCGCGAACCTCATGCCGTGGTTGCCGGTGGCCGACACGCTCGCCGATACCGTCGCCGCAGCCCTCGCCGCGCTCGCGGCCCCTGCCCCCGCTCGCCGCTGACCACCCACGTTCCCGCCCACGTCAGGACCCCATGCGCACCACCACCGTCCCTTCCCGGATCGAGGACCACGCTCTCCTCGGCAACACCGCGTCCGCCGCCCTGGTCCGCCCGGACGGCTCCATCAACTGGGCCTGCTTGCCCGGCTTCGACTCGCCTGCGGTGTTCGCCTCGCTGCTCGGCGACGCCGACCATGGCCTGTGGCGGGTCGGCCCGGCCGTCTACGACGGCTCACCGCCCCCGGCGGCCGACCGCCGCCACTACGTGGGCAACTCCCTGGTCCTGCGCCAGGAGTGGGATACGCCCGCCGGCACGGTGGCGGTCACCGACTTCATGCCGGCGCCCACGGTCAGCGACCGCGCGGAGCCGAGGATCATCCGGATCGTCGAAGGCATCAGCGGCGAGGTCCGCGTCGCCAGCGCCTTCAGCCCCCGTCCCGGCTACGGCGCCATCAGGCCGCGCGTCGAGCGGCTCGCCCGCGGAGCCTCGCGGCTGTGGGTGGTCGCCCACCCGGACTCGTACTGGCTCGACGGCCCCCAGCACACCGCCAACGGGCGGGGCGTGTGCCGGGCCGACTTCACCGTCCGCGCCGGCCAGATCGTCGTGCTCACTCTCGTCTGGGCTCCCTCTCACCGTCCCGCGCCCGTCCCGCCCGACGCCTTCTCCGAGCTCGACGCGACCGCGGAGTTCTGGGAGCAGTGGGCAGCCGGGTGCACCTACCGCGGCCCGGACCGCGAGGCGGTGGTGCGCTCCGCCGTCACTCTCAAGGCGCTCTGCCACCCGGGCGGCGGTGTCGTCGCCGCGCCCACCACCTCCCTGCCCGAGCAGCTCGGCGGCGAACGGAACTGGGACTACCGCTACGTCTGGCTGCGCGACAGCGCGCTGACCGTCGCCGCGCTGCTGCGGCTCGGTTTCCTCGACGAGGCCCGCCAGTGGCGCAGATGGCTGGTCGACACCGTCAACGCCCAGCGCCTCCAGCCGATCTACCGCGTCAACGGCGACGCCGACCTCGACGAGGAGGTCCTGGACCACCTGCCCGGCTACGACGGCTCCCGGCCGGTGCGCATCGGCAACGGCGCCGCCGACCAGCTCCAGCTCGACGTCTACGGCGAACTCGCCGACACCCTGCTGCTCGCCGAGGACGCCGGCCTCCCACCGTCCCCGCAGTGCGACGCCCTGCTCTTGGCGCTCGCCGAGCAGCTGGAGCAGCGCTGGAGGGAGCCTGACGAGGGCATCTGGGAAATCCGTGGCCCGGCACGGCACTTCACCCATTCGAAGGTCATGTGCTGGGTCGCCGTGGACCGGACCCTGCGGCTGCTGGAACGCCGAAGCGCCACCGACCCTGCCGCCCTCGTCCGCCTCGCCCGCCTGCGCGCGGAGATCCACACCGACGTGTGCACCCGCGGCTTCAACCCCGAGACCGGCACCTTCACCCAGTCCTACGGCGGCCGTGCCCTCGATGCCTCACTGCTGCTCCTGCCCCTGGTCGGCTTCCTGCCGCCGGACGACAAGCGCGTCATCCGCACCGTCGAAGCTGTCCAGCGCGAACTCACCGAGCACGGGCTGGTGCTGCGCTACGCCACCCGCGAAAATGCCGGCGGCAACGTGGACGGGCTCGCCGGCCACGAGGGCGCCTTCCTGGCCTGCTCGTTCTGGCTGGCCGAGAGCCTTGCCGTCATCGGCCGGCACGCCGAAGCCCGCGAGCTGTTCGACCGGCTGCTCACCCTGCGCAGCGATCTCGGGCTCCTCGCCGAGGAGTACGACCCCCTCGCCCGCCGACAGCTCGGGAACTACCCGCAGGGCTTCTCCCACTGGAGCCTGACGGACGCGGCCATCCGCCTCGCCACCCGACTGCAAGCCCAGTGCCCGGCGCTCCCCGGGCCACGCGCCGTCGTCGACCAGGCGCTCCCCGCCACTGTGGTGGCGTAGTGGGCGGCAAGGAGGTCCGCAACACCGTCCGCGGATCGAAGGTCAACGTGGCTGTCCAGGCCGCCAGCATCACCGGTGGTGTGCACCTTCACCCGGGCCCGCCGCCGCGACCGGTGCCGCGCCAACTCGCCCCGGTTCCCCCAGTGTTCACCGACAGGGATGAGGTGCTGCTTGCGCTGGACGGCATCCTCGGCCGCGCGGTCGTCGAGACAGCGCCCGTCGTCGTGGTGACCGGCCCGGAGGGCGTCGGCAAGCGCTCCCTCGCCGCGAAGTGGGGGCACCGGATCGCCGCGCGCTACCCGGACGGGCAGCTGGTGGCTCGGCTGCGCACGGGTGCGCCCGGCGTTCCGGCGCCGACTGCCGAGACCGTACGGTCGTTGCTGCGCTCGCTCGGGCTGGGCGAACACGTCCCCCTTCCCTGGGCCGAGCAGGACCTGCTCGGGATGTGGCGCAGCGAGACCGCCGGGCGGCGGATGCTCGTGCTCCTGGAGGACGCGGCATCCGCCGACCAGGTGATGCCGCTCGTGCCGGCGGAGCCCGACTGCCTGGTGGTCGTCACCAGTCGCTCGCCGATCCCCGCGCTTGCCGCCCGCGGCGCGCACCACCACCACCTCGGCCCGCTCGCGCCCGCCCACGCCGTCCAACTGCTCGGCCGCATCCTCGGCGAGGACCGGATGCGGGCGGAGCCGGCCGCTGCCGAAGCCCTCGCACGGGCCTGCGACGGTATGCCGCTGGCCCTGGGTCTGGCAGCCGGCGAAGCCGTCCTCACCCCCGCTCGCCCGCTCGCCTCCCACCCCGTGCTGACCGCCGCGCCCGAACTGGACGGTGTTCCGATGGCCATCGCCGTCGCCTGCGCAGCGCTGCCCGAAAGCGAAGCACGCCTTCTCCGGCTCGCCGCGTTGATCCCCGCGCCTGACCTCGACCCCCTCACGGTGGCCGCCGCCACCGCCACCCCCGCGACCCATACCCGGCAGCTGCTCGAAGAACTCGCAGCCCGGCACCTCTTGGAGCACGCCGGCCGCCAGCCCGTGCGCGGTGACGTCTACCGCATCCGCCCCGGCGTCCCGGAGCTGTTCCGGAGCTCGGACGACACACGCCTGCTCATCGTGCAGCGCTGCCTCGACTACCTGATCGCCACCGCCCAGGAGACCGTCCGGCGCCTCACCCCGCACCACCTCGTCCTGCCGCGCCAACACCGCCACCACCCCGCCGAACCGGTGCACATCGCCGACGACCGCACCGCGCTCGACTGGCTGGAGGCCATCGCCCCCGCCATCCCATCGGCCCTCGCCGCTGCCCGTGAACTCGGCGAGCACCAGGCCCTGGTCGTCTTGACCCATGACCTGTGGCCCTTGTTCCACCGCCTGCGGCGCACCGACCTCGGCATCGCCTTCCACGAGCTGGGCCTGGCCTCCGCCCGGATCTGGGGCCACCACATGGCCATCCGGGAGATGACCACCACCCTGGCCATCTCGCACAAACGCGCCGGCGACCCCGAGGAAGCCCGCCGGTTCTACCGAGAGGCCCTCGCACTCGCCACCGATGACCACGACCCCCGCGGCATCGCCCAGTGCACCGCCGGAATCGGCGCCACGCTCTACGACGCCGAGCAGTACGCCGCCGCCGAACCCGAACTCACCCGCGCCATCGAGCTCTACACCGACCTCGACGACCGGCGCGGTGCTGGCCTCGCCAAGACCCTCCTCGGCTCCGCCACTGCCCGCCAGGGCAACACCGACTTCGGCATACCGCTGCTGCGGCAGGCCATCGCCGACCTCGGCTCCCTCACCCCGCCCGACCCACTGAACATGGCCCGGGCGAAGGTCTTCCTCGGCGAGGCGCAGTCCCTGGCAGGCGAGTACGACTTGGCCGTCGCCACCATCAGCGAGGCCCGCCGGGAGTTCACGGACCTCGGCCACGACCACTGGACGGCCTACGCCACCGAGTTCCTCGGACAGGCCGCCGAACGCTCCGGCCTCCCGGACACCGCCCGCGACTGGTACACCGCGAGCCTCCGGCAGTACGAAATCCTCGGAAGCACCCGCGACACCGAGCGCCTCCGGAGCCGGATCACCGCCCTGGCGGAGACGTGAACGCCCGCCCCCCGCCGAGCACGGCGCGATTGTCAGTACCCCGTGGCACACTGCCCTGTCCGACCCGCAACCGCCCTACCAGTATGACGAGTTGGGGCCGTTCACCGGATCGTGTGGCTTATGCCACGACACGCCGACGCGGCCCCGCCGGGCCGCCTACGGTGGGACACCTACCAACGCACTCACGTACGACGAACGATCACCAGTTTGATCGCAGCTTTGCCATGCCCTGAACCGGCCGCGCTCCCTGCGCCGGTTCCCTCACCCCCTGGGAAGGAGACGTCGAGTGCCGCACACCCTGGGTGTCGGAGTGCACCTGGTCCTGATCGAGAACGGCCGGGTGCTGCTCGGACAGCGCGCCAACACCACCTACGCCGAAGGGCACTGGCACACTCCGGCCGGCCACCTAGAAGCGGGAGAGTCCGTCCTGGCCGGCATGGCCCGCGAGGCCGACGAGGAACTCGGCATCACCATCCGGGAGGAGGACCTCGACCTGGTGCACACCCTCCACCACCTCGACGCCGACGACGGCGCCGGACGCCTCCAACTTTTCTTCACCCCGCGCGCGTACACCGGCAAGATCACCAACCGCGAACCGGACAAGTGCGCCGCCCTCCGCTTCTGGCCGCTGGACGGGCTTCCGGATCCGATCGTCGGCTACACCGCCGACGCGCTCGCCCAGATCACCGCCGGCCGCCCGCTGTCCGTCGTCGGATGGCCGGCATGAGCACCACGAGCCGCCCGGGGCTCCCGGCGGCCGGGACGCCTGCGGGGAGCGCGGAGACCCGGCTCGTGGTCGTTCGGGGAAACTCGGCGTCGGGCAAGTCGTCGGTGGCGGCGGGGATTCGGGACCGGTTCGGTCGGGGCCTGGCCGTGGTCGCGCAGGACAACCTCCGCCGCATCGTGCTGCGCGAGCGGGACCGTCCCGGCGGCGCGAACATCGGCCTGATCGACACCGTGGCACGGTACGCGCTGGGCGCCGGCTACCACGTCGTCATCGAAGGCATCCTGTACGCCGATCACTACGGTGAGATGCTCCAACGCCTGGTGGGCGACCACTGCGGCGTCACCCGCTGCTACTACCTCGACGTCCCGTTCGACGAGACGCTGGTCCGGCACGCCTCGAAGGCCGATCGCGAGTACTTGGCGGCCGTCACCGAGCGGGAACTGCGCGACTGGTACCGCGACCGTGACCTTCTGCCCGGCGGCATCGAGACCGTCGTCGGCAGCGACAGCACGCTCCACGACACGGTCGACCGCATCATGCGCGAGACCGCGCTCTCGGAGTTGCCCCCGCGCGACACGTAGAAGCGCAGTTACTCGACCGTCGCCTCCCCTCCATCGCCCCCTCAACCTTTAACCAGGAGCCCCTGATGCACGAGACGAGCAGGCTGTCGGTCGGCGTCATCGCCCACGACCTGAGCACCGACCGGATCGCCACCGTCCACTACGCGCAGCGCAGTTGGACCCCCGGCCCCGCGTGGACGATCCCGGGTGGAAAGGTCGACCCCGGGGAGGAGATCCCCGACGCCGCCGCCCGGGAACTGCGTGAGGAAGCCGGGCTCATCGCCAGGCCGTCCGACCTGCGCCTGGTCCACACCATCCAGGCCAAGGAGGGCTGGGACGGGCGCGGCGGGTTCGTGCTGTTCGTCTTCGCCACCAGCGAGTTCACGGGCGAGCTGGTCAACGTCGAGCCGGACAAGCACCTGGAGGTGCGCTGGCACCCCGCCGCCGCCGTCCTGCCCAGCCCGATGTTCCCGACCTCCAAGGCCGCGGTGGAGGCGTACCTGGCCGGCGGGCCCGCATTCTCCACCCACGGATTCGACCCCGCCTCCGGACAGCGGGAGCTCGTCGAGGCGTGACCGGCGCCCGCCCGGCACGGTGCAGACCGGTCCAACCCTGCCCGATCCGTACCGGTCGCCCCACGGCTACGCCGGACCCTGACGGCACTGGCGCCCGACCACTGCGTTCCCCTCTGCGAAAGGGAGTATGTGACCAGCACGCCCAAGACCTCGACGGACTCCGTGCCGGACAGCGAGCAGCTGCTGTTCGGCGGGCCGATGCGCTACGACTACGGCTGGGCCAAGCACGAGATGGCCAGCGGCGAGGTGACGTTCTGGGCGGTCGCCCGGCAGATGCCGCGCTTCCTGCGCCTAGCCGGAGGTATGGCGTGGCAGGCCGACCGCGCGGCGCTGCTGACCCTGGTGAGCGCCGAGATGATGCGCGGCCTGGCCGCCGCTTTCGCGCTGATCGCCACCAACCACGCCCTGGCCGCACTGCTCGCCCCCGGCCATGTCGCCGACGTGCTGCGAGCCGCCTCGCCGGCGATCGTGATGGTCGGATTGGTAGCGGGCCTGTCCTCGGTGCTGTCCGCCGCCTCCGGCTGGGCCGGAGGCAGGCTCGAACCAGCGGTCTTCCGCCAGGCCACGATGGAGTTCCTGGGCATCGTCGGCCGCTCCGAGCTGGAGGCGATCGAAGACTCCGAGTTCCTCGCCGAGGTGGACAGCGCCCGCTGGGGTGCGATGTCGCTGCAGCGCATCATCGGCCAGGCCACCTCCGTCCTCACCGCTACCTTCGGCCTCGTCTCCGCCGCCGGTGTCCTGTCCGTCCTCCACCCCGCCCTGCTGCCCATGCTGCTGCTGATCACCGCCCCGCGCGGCTGGGGAGCTGTCCGCACCGCCCGCCGCCACTACGCTTCCAGGCGGGCCTGGCTCCAGCACTCCCGGGCCAGCAGCGCTCTGGCGGACATGCTGATCCGCCCGTACTCCGCGGCCGAGCTTCGGGTGCACGCCTGCGGGCCGTTCATCCTCCACCACTACGAGCAGATGGCCCGCGCGGCCGAGCAGGAGCAGGGCCGCCTCGCCGGAGCACGGGCCCGTACCGACCTGCTTTCCGCGGCGCTTGCCGGCGCCGCCACTGTCTGCGCCTTCGCCTTGCTGGGCTCGCTCGTCATGAACGGAGCGATCCCGCTGGCCGCCGCCGGGACCGCCGTGGTGGCCATCCGCACCGGCTCGGCCAGCATCGGCGGCCTCGTCTCCCAGATCAACCAGCTGTACGAGGAGTCGCTGTTCGTCCGCGACCTCGACCAGCTGCGCCGCGAGGGCCACCGCCGGGCCATCCCCACCGGCGGCACGCCGCTGCCCGAGCGCCCCGAGACGATCACCGTCGAGGACGTCTCCTTCACCTACGACGGCCGCGACACCCCCGCGCTCGACAAGGTCACCCTCACCATCCCCCGGGGCAAGGTCATCGCCCTGGTGGGAGCCAACGGTTCGGGAAAGTCCACCCTGGCCAACATCCTCTGCGGGGTCTACCAGCCACACCACGGCCGCGTCCGGTGGGACGGCATCGACACCGCGACCGCCGACCGCGACCAGCTCTTCAGCAGCGTCGCCCTGCTCGCCCAGAGTTTCCAGCGCTGGTCCTTCACCCTGCGCGCCAACCTGCTCCTCGGCCGCCCCGAAGTCCCGTGCGAGCAGCGGCAGCTGGAGGCCGCCGCCGACTACGCCGACCTTCACCCGGTGGTTGAGGAGCTGCCGCGCGGCTGGGACACCCTCGTCGCCAAGGGCTTCGAGGGCGGTGTCGGCCTCTCGGGCGGCCAGTGGCAGAAGGTCGCCCTCGCCCGAACTCGCCTGCGTCTGACCACGCCGGATGCCCACGGCCGGCTTCCCGCCCTCGTGGTGGTCGACGAGCCGACGTCGGCGATGGACCCGGAAACCGAGGTCGAGGCGTTCGAGCAGATCCGCCAGCTCACGGCCCTCGGCGTCACCGTCGTCCTCATCACCCACCGCCTCGGCGCCACCGCCAAGGCCGACCGCATCTTCGTCCTCGACCACGGCCGCCTCGTAGAACAGGGAAGCCACTCCGAGCTCATGGCCCAGGAACCGGCCACGCGCTACCGCGAGAGCTATCTCCTCCAAGCCGCCCAGTACGACCTCGGCGACCGCCTGCCCCAGCAGACCACCGCCAGTGCCTGACACGCTCACTCGGTAGTCCCCGATCCGAGCCGATCCGACCAGCAGGGAGAAGCCAGTGAGCGCACCGAACTCACCTGAAACGCCGCAGCCGTCCGACGCCGCCTCGTGGGACGACCTGCTGGCCCGCGGCACCGAGCACATCCAGCGCGCCTTCCGCGAACTCACCGCCGCCACCAGCGACTACGCCGGGCACAGCCCCGACCTGATCTGGGGCAACCTGCAGACTCCCGCGTACGCTCAGGAGGTCCTGTGCATGGTCGCCCGTCTGCACCAGCTTCCCGACGACTCTCAGGCCGGCGCGGCCGAGCGCACCGCCCGCGCCCGCTACCTCGGGCAGGACGGCCGGACCGACCACGTCCTGCTCGGAGAACAGGCCCTGCTGACCGGCATCGGCGGCGCCGAGGTGATGCGCGCCCAACTGCAGCACCTGCTGGGCGTCCTCGACGTGCCGGGCCTGCGGCTGGGAATCATCCCGGCCCGAGCCCGCCTGCATGTCTACCCCGGCAACGGCTTCGGCATCCACGACGGCACTCGCGTGGAGGTGGAGGGCTACCGCGGCTGCGAGACCATCACCGACCCCAAGCGCGTCGGCCTCTTCCACCGGGCGTTCAGGCTGCTCCAGGAGTCCGCCGTCTACGGGCAGGACGCCCGCGCCCTGATCACCGACGCTCTGCACGGCTGGTAATCCCCACCTGGCCTTGGCCGTTGAGGGCCCCGGGCTGTCGGCCCGCTGGCCCAACCGTGCCGCAGCACTGACATTCGTCCGAACCTGTCCAGATCACACCGGAGTTCTTCATGCAGACCAATCCCAGTGCCGGTTCTCGTACGGCCCTGGTGGGCGGCTCCACTGTCCGTATCGGCGAACTCGCCGGCCACGGACGCCCCACCGAAGACCAGGTGGTCACCACCGACCAGGCCGTGATCGTCCTGGACGGCGTCTCCACCGTCACCGACGACCAGCCCCGCGGCGGCTGGTACGCCGACACCCTCGGCACGGCCATCGCCGAACTCATCACCCGGGAAACGGACATGGACCTGCGCCGGGTCCTCGCCGCCGCGATCCAGGCCGTGGCCACCAACCACGGGCTCGTCCCCGGTTCATCGCCGGCCTCCACCGTGGCGGTCGTGCGATGGCGGGCGGATCGGATTGAGGCGGCCGTCCTCGGCGACAGCCCCGTCGTCGCCATCGACCGCGACGGCACGCTGCACGCGGTGCGCGACGACCGGCTCGCCCGGCTGGTCGACGCCCAGCCTGCGGCACGGGAGTACCGCGAGCTCCTGCGAGCCGGGCACGGCTTCGGCGACCGGCACCGCCAGATCCTCCAGGAGCTGCGCGACTTCCAGGGCACGGTGGTCAACCGCAGCCCGGACGGGTATTGGATCGCCGAGGCCGACCCCGAAGCTGGCCTCAGCGCGGTCACCGCCTCATGGCCAGCCAGCGACCTGGCAGAGATCCTGATCGCCACCGACGGCATCTCGGCCGGCGTCGAGGAGTACGGGCTGTACTCCTGGAAGGAACTCGCCCAGGCGTGCCGGGAGGACGGGCCGCAGGCGGTCGCCGACGCCATCACCAGCGCTGAGCACGAGGATCCCGCCGGACAGCGCTGGCCCCGCTACAAGGTCAGCGACGACAAGGCCCTGGTCTGGTGGCCCCTCACCAGCAGCGAGACGCCCGGCGCCGAGCGGGCGAGCAAGTGAGCGAGCAGCAGGCCGCTGGCGCGCCGGACGCCGACGATCACGTCACCGTCGCGAACCTCAACGCCTACAAGCTGCACCCCCGCGACGTCGGCACCAAGGGGTTCAGTGCCCGGGTCACCGCGATCCGCGAGGTCGGCCCGGATGTCCTGTGTCTGCAGTTTTCCGGCCGTAGGCCGACCTGTCCGTGACGTTCGCGGTGACGGTGACCGCGGGCACCCCGCTCTCGTTTGCCGACCGGCGTCGTGGTGTTCGCCATGTCGCTGTTGGTCGGTATGGAGGGCATGTGGCACGCAAGTTGTGTCTGGGACGCCTGCGGGTTCAGGAGATCCATCATCGCGATGGGCGGCTGTCGCACACGATCGTCCAGCCAGGCGGGGCTGTTCACACGGTGGCGGAGCGGTACCTGGTGAGGTTTGAGGGGAAGGGGACGGACCGCACCTACGCCTACTACCTCGTGGACCACCTGCGGTGGCTGGAGAGCGAGGGGCTGTCCGTCGAAAAGGTGCAGTTCCGCGATCTTGAAAGGTACATGGGCGCGGTGGGTGCCGAGGTGCCGATGCCCTTCGGGTCGCCGTGGCGGGTCGGCAAGGCCCCGTACGGCAACAGCGCTCTGGTCGGCGCGGCGTCGTGCTTGAAGGGCTTCTACCTGCACCAGGCCGCCCTGGGCTGCAACCGTGAGTTGGGGCGACACCTGGATCTGCGGCGGCTGCCGACCAAGGCGGACCGCAACCGGGCGTTCCTCGGACACGTGAGCCGCAGCCTGGCCGCGAATCCGCTGGCGCCGCCGCGGACCCGGCGGCGCCACCCGAAGATGCTGCCGGAGGGGGCCCGCGAGCGTCTGCTTCGGGTCGTCAACGCGATCCGGGACAGGCTGGTGGTGGACTGGCTCGGCGACGGGGGCTTCCGCGTCGGCGAGCTGTGCGGGCTACATCTGAGCGACCTGCACCTGCGGGCGAACGCGGCCTGCGGGGAGTGCCGCGGCCCGCACGTCCACGTCTGCCACCGGGACGGGCTGGCCAACCGCTCACGAGCGAAGACCAAGTACGCGTGGGTGCTGGAGGACGGGGTGGTCCGTGGCGGGCTGATCAAGCGGGTGAGCCCGGCCATGATCCACACGTACTTCGACTACATGACGGGCGAGTACCCACGCGACGTCGACCACGGCATGCTCATGATCCAGTTGCATGGTCCGCAGCGCGGCATGCCCTTGGCGCCCGAGGGCGCCCGCAAGATGCTCGGCCGGGCCGGGAACCGGGCGAGACTCGGCAAGATTCGGCCCCACATGTTCCGGCATTCCTTCGCGACCGCGGTCCTGGACGCTTCGAACGGCAACCTGGTGGTCGCCCGGGACGCCGGCGGCTGGGCCTCGATCGAGGTCGTCGACGAGATCTACGCTCACGTCGACCTCCACGATCCTGTCTTCGAGGCCGCCCTGCACAGCGTCTGGGGTGAGGCATGAGCGCGCGGACGCTGCTGCCCGTCGTTCAGCCGGTGGACCGCAGGCAGCTGCGCGACCAGCTGGAGATCCTCAACGCGCTGCTGGCCGGCCCCACCGTGGACGGCTACTTCACCGAGGACCTGGTGAAGTTCCCGCCGGACCACCCCGTCTACGGCTGGAGGTGTTCGGTGCCCGGCTGTGAGGGGGCGACCGCCAGCGCCGGTGGGGCGAAGGACATGTGCACCGCGCACCTGCACGAGTACCGCAAGCGGGCGAAGAACGAACCCGAGCTGACCCGCTACGACTATCAGCAGACGGCCGTACCCAGGAAGGCGACCAAGAACGTTGACCCTCCCGACTGCCGCGTCTGCGGGCACCGGCCGTCCAAGCTCGACTGGGTAGAACTGTGCGAGCGCCACTACCGGCGCTGGATGCGCGCCCGACAGGAACCGGCAGAGAGCCCGGACTTCGAGGTGTGGTGCGCGCTGGAGAATCCGTTCCCCAGCTTCGGCCGGTGCGTCGTGTCCGTCTGCCACCTGTGGGCCCACAGTCCGCTGGGCCTGTGCCTCAGTCACGACCTGCGCTACACATCGGCGGGCAGGCCCGGCGGTGCCCGGCCCGCCATCAAGCGATGGCAGGTCCGATCGGACCGAGGCGAGACAGTACCGCTCGCCTACGACGACGAAGCGGCGTTCCGGGCCTGGTGCGAGAACGCCAGAGCGGCCTACCGCCCTGGCCAGCTGAACCTGCCCGGCCTGTCGCCCCTGCTGCGAGCCGAGTTCCAGTGGTGCCTGTTCGCCCGCTCGCAGCGCCGCGACTACGGCTACTGGTCCATGCACTGGCTGCAGGACCTGGTCCACCAGTGCCGCATGCAGGGATGGAAGTCGGTTGCCGACATCGACATCGACTCCTGCAACCACACCTCCCGCATGATCGTGCAGGAGTTCCGCGCCGATCTGCGCCTGGTCTACTTCACGCGCGAGGACTCCCGCGAGGCGGGGTTCATCGAGACCGACCACTTCGGCATCCGGCTGAAGGGGGACCGTCGCAGCCACCTGGACCTGACCGGAGTCAAGCAGAAGTGGCTGCGCGATCTGCTCTGGGACAGCCTCGCCGGACGCCTGAGCGATCCCAGGGGCGCCCGCAGCGGCAGCCCCTTCGATGCCTCACGGCGCGCGGCCGTCGAACTCAGCGCATTCCTGGCCATCGCCGCCCCGGAAGCAGGTCACGATCCCCGACTGCTGACGGCCGGCCACATGGACGCCTTCGTTGTCGACCAGCGCCGCAGAGCCCGGGACCGCCTCCCGTCCCTGGGCCTGCACCGCTACCGCGAAAAGAAGCCCTGCATCTGCTCGGAACACTCACGCCGCGAGGTCTTCAACTACAGCCGCTACATGCTCCGCGCGGCCCTGGAGTCGGGGGCCGCGGACCAGATCGGACTGTCCAGGGAGTTCATCTGCGCCATGCCCACCGGCGGCGGCCCCGTCGAACGCTCCCGCGCACCCTTCACCGACGACGTCGCCCGGGCCCTGGCCGACGAGACCAACCTCCAGCGCCTGCGCACCGAGTACGACCCCAACGACCGCGGGGTGCGGGACATCTGGGAGACCCTCGTCTTCACCGGCCGCCGCGCCAACGAGGTCGTCGAACTGCGCCTGGACTGCATCGGCCGCTACGGCGGACTGCCCCTGCTCTGGCACGACCAGACCAAGGTCGGCAACCTGGACGAGGCCATCCGCATCCCGGAGCGGATCTTCGAGGTGATCCAGCACCGCCAACGGCTCACCCTGCAGGTCTTCCGGGACCGGCACGGCCGGATGCCGAGCACCGCCGAGCGACGCGAGATCGCCCTGTTCCCGTCCGGCAACCGCAACGCCGCCCTGCGGCGCTCGATCTCCTACGGCTGGTTCCAGAGCAGCTTCCGCTCCTGGGTCCAGGGCCTGGAGATCCAAGGGCAGTGCGTCCCCCACCAGGCCCGTCACACCCTGGCCACCAAGCTCCTTCGCAGCGGCGCCAGCATGCACCACATCAAGCAGTACATGGGACAGATCTCCATGCGGATGGCCGAGCACTACGCGAAGGCCGCCACCTCCGAGATCGAGGACGTGCTCCAGGCGGTCTGGGTCGGCGGCCCCGGCTCAGCCGTTCCCGGACGGCCCCTGTCCTCGCCCTCCACGGCCGAGCCGCTCAGCCGGGCTGAGGCCCAGGCCATGGCGCTGGACCTGTCGCGGCGCAGTACACCGACCGAGGGCGGCTTCTGCACCTTCCAGCCGGTCATCGACGGCGGCGCCTGCCCCTGGAAACTGAACTGCGAGGGCTGCGACCGGTTCGTCATGTCCGGCGCCGACCTGCTCTACTGGCGCCGCAAGCGGGACCAGTGGCGTTCCGTTGCCGAGCGCGCACCCGACAGCGCGACCGCCGACTACCTGCACCAGGTCTTCGAACCCACAGCACGGGCGATCGACGGCCTGGAACGGGCACTGGCCGGCCTGGGACTACTGCAGGAGGCACTCGCCCTGGACCTGCGCCGCCCACAGGACTACTTCCAGCGGGTGTGGTCCACCGCCTTCCGCGCCTCGGACCTGGCCTCGCTCAACTCCCCGGGCGAGGAGCCATCTCTCGCGGAGCCGGCCGCGGGGGTGCCGGCATGACCGCCCCGCAGCCGGCTCCCCGCACCGCCCAGGCCCTCAAGGCCCGCCAGGAGCGCAGTCAGGAGAAGATCAAGGACATCCGGGGTGCCCTGGTCCGCATGCTGAAGTCCCGCACCGCCATCACGGTGGCCGCGGTCGCCCGCGAGGCCGGGGTGTCGCGCACCTTCCTCTACGAGCAGGCGGAAGCCCGCTCGCTGGTCGAACAGGCCGCGCTCAAAGCCAGCGGTCGCCGTGCCGAGGACCACAGGGCCTCGCAGGCAGCGGCCGACGCGGCCTGGAAGGAACGCGCGCTCAACGCCGAAGAGGGCCTCAAAGCCGCCCAAGCCGAGATCCTGGCCCAGCGTCGACAGATCGGTGAACTGCTCGGCCAGGTCCGTGACCTGAGCACGCCCTGGCAGGATCAGGACGTGATCCGCATCATGACCGAACACGCGGGACTGACCCGCAAGGTCCAGGAACTGAGCGGCGAGATGCGCTCGCTGCAGGAACGGCTCGCCGCGGCCCGGGACAACTCTAGGTTCGCGGATCGACGGATCTCGGAACTGGAGGCGGAGCTGATCGAAGCGAAAGGCGTAGTGCGTCAGCGATAGGCCCGGTGGGTGGGGCCCGGCCCCACCCACCGCCGCACGGGCGGCACAGCAGTACATCCGAATCGGGAGGGGAACGAGATGGATCTGACAGTGGTCGTCCAAAACCTTGGACACGGCGGCCTGAAGGACGGGGACGGGAACCCCGAAGACAGGTGGCCGAAGCTAGCCGAACGCATTGAGGGCGCCGCCGAGGTGGCCGGGGCCGATCACGTCGATGTCGTGATGTTGTGCGAGGTCGTCGGCTGGCACCTCTACGGGCACAAGCAACTCGCCCGAGCGAAGAAGGACTTGGGCCTTGATGCCGCACCTTTGGCGCCCTCGCGCAGCGGCTACGGGACCGGCCTGCTGTTCCGGCCCGAGTCCCTCGGGGCCTGGGCCCGCCACAACCCGGACTTCGGCAAGGAGGCCCTGCACGGACTCGCCGTCACCAGCTTCGAAATCCCGGGGCTGCCCGCGCCGCTGAGCTTCCTGCCCGTCCACTTCACCCCGTTCTCCGCCGAGCAGGCCCTGATCGAGGCGAACTACGCCGCGACCCGGGGCTACAAGTACGGCCCCTTCGCCGTCCTGGCCGGCGACGTGAACTACGCCCCCGCCTCGGTCCGGAGCCCGCAGCCGGACTTCAGTGAGATGAGGCCCTACAACGTTGGCTCCCGGACCCTCCTTCCGAGTGGCGACTTCGTCCCCGGCGACGCGCTGGAACCGGACCGGCGGGTCACTCGCAAGCTCGCCCACAACGGTTTCATCGACGTGGCCTGGCACCTGTTCGAGCAGACGAAGGATGAGGTCCTGCTCGCGCCGACCGGAACGGATGACCGGATCGACCAGGCATGGGTCTCCGGCCCGCTGGCCGGCGCCGTCTCGAACTACCACGTCCTCGCAACTCCCGCCGAGGCGAGCGATCACCATGGTCTCGTGTTCCGCATCGACACCGACGCCATCGACGTGACCAGGCCCTGGGCCTACCGCTGAAGGATTCCGGAAGGAGCGACATGGCCCAAGACCTGAGCCCGTGGCATATGTTCTCCGCCAGCCCGCAGGAGGAGTCGGCGTTCCGGCTGCTGAGCGCCCACCTCGCGGCCCAAGGCCAGCAGGTGGTGCTGCGTGGGAAACCGGGCGATGAACAGGAGCGTTATCAGCAGCTGTTCGGAGTCTCGGCCGGGGTGCTCACGGTCGACGCACATCTCGCCATTGATGGAGCGGACTGGTACGTGGACCACACCACGGTGCCGCTGCCCGGGAGCGCCTGGATGCCGTCGGCGATGCGGGCCGCCTCCGACGCTCTGAACCGTCTGCTCGCCTGCGCGGTCCTGCTGAAGCACCCAGCTCGGACGTCTGACTCAGACCGCGTCAACACCGACGTCATCAACCCGCTGGCTCGCGTACCTATCGCTAACAACGAGCGAGAATAGACCTAGGAGTCAAGGACAGTGCCTACATCCGAAACCGAACGCATCTGGAATCTCCTGATTTCCGCACATGAGACCTACTACGCTGCGACGTCGACCACCTACGACGAAGTGCTGTGGGAAGTCGCGCAGCGAGCCGAGGAGTCGGGCAGCCTCGGCAAGCTCGACATAGGCGCACTCGTCGTCTGGAAACGACTGTCCGCCCGCACCCGCTGGGCCTCTGCCTTGATGGGACTACCGGACACACAAGTTCGCGCGGCGACCGGCCAAGCGATGGAAGTCGTTCGGGACACATCCAGGTCCCGCGGGAAGGCCGCCCAGGCCGGCCGCGCCGCGCTGATCACCCTGCCGGGCTTCTGCAAGGGTGACGCACTGGCATCTGCGGTCCTCACTGCCGCAGCACCACATCGCATGGCCGTCTACGACAGCCGAGCTCAGCGAGGACTGGAATCGCTTGGGCTGACACTCACCGACACCTCAGGACGATACGGCCGCTACATGGACCTTCTCGACGAGCTCCTCACACACAAGGGTTCCTTCGGGCCGAGCTGGACAGCACGAGACATCGACATTGCCCTGTTCTGGATCGGTGGCAAGCGACGCTAAGGGCTGTCCCGTAACCGATCTTTGGGTGGTTCGAGGCGGATAGGTTGACCGGCTGCCGGGCCAGCTACGCGGTCGAAGCCACCGATCCCTACGGCCGGAACGGGGGCGAGGAGATCGGCCGTGTCGTCGTCCTCGAGTGGCTGCGCCCGCCAGATCGCACAGAAAAGGGTGCTCCTCAAGTTCTTGAGCACATCAATCTTCTGACACTGTTTTATGGGCATAATCCGGCGTTGATCCGGCCGCACACTAGCGCTTACCGATCTTGCTCATCAATCGGTCGATAGATCAACAGCCGCGCTCTCTGTCCCGCCACTCGGCGAGCCAAGCCCGGGTGGTGAGGGTGTCGGGGTGGTCCGGGCCCAGCACACGCGTCCGGTCGGCCAGCAGCTCCTCGTACGCTGCCGCGGCGCCAACCGCATCCCCCGCCTCACCCCGCAAGTGGGCGAGCCAAGCCCGGGTGGTGAGGGTGTCGGGGTGGTCCGGGCCCAGCACACGCGTCCGGTCGGCCAGCAGCTCCTCGAGCGCTGCCGCGGCGCCAACCGCATCCCCCGCCTCACCCCGGAACCGGGCGAGATCATGCCGGGTCGTGAAGGTGTCGGGGTGGTCCGGGCCCAGCACACGCGTCCGGTCGGCCAGCAGCTCCTCGAGCGCTGCCGCGGCGCCAACCGCATCCCCCGCCTCACCCCG
>NZ_JBHTRF010000027.1:87731-106810 GCF_042796115.1 Kitasatospora sp. NPDC056446
GGAACCGGGCGAGCCAAGCCCGGGTGGCGAGAGTGTCGGGGTGGTCCGGGCCCAGCACACGCATCCGGTCGGCCAGCAGCTCCTCGTACGCTGCCGCGGCGCCAACCGCATCCCCCGCCTCACCCCGCAAGTGGGCGAGCCAAGCCCGGGTGGCGAGAGTGTCCGGGTGGTCCGGGCCCAGCACACGGGTCCGGTCGGCCAGCAGCTCCTCGAGCGCTGCCGCGGCGCCAACCGCATCCCCCGCCTCACCCCGGAGCCGGGCGAGATCATGCCGGGTCGTGAAGGTGCTGGGGTGGTCCGGGCCCAGCACACACATCTCATGGGCCAGCAGCTCCTCGTACGCTGCCGCGGCGCCAACCGCATCCCCCGCCTCACCCCGGAACTGGGCGAGCCAAGCCCGGGTGGTGAAGGTGCTGGGGTGGTCCGGGCCCAGCACACACATCTCATGGGCCAGCAGCTCCTCGAGCGCTGCCGCGGCGCCAACCGCATCCCCCGCCTCACCCCGGAGCCGGGCGAGATCATGCCGGGTGGTGAAGGTGCTGGGGTGGTCCGGGCCCAGCACACGCATCTGGTCGGCCAGCAGCTCCTCGTACGCTGCCGCGGCGCCAACCGCATCCCCCGCCTCACCCCGGAGCCGGGCGAGATCATGCCGGGTGGCGAGAGTGTCGGGGTGGTCCGGGCCCAGCACACGCGTCCGGTCGGCCAGCACCTCTTCGAGCGCTGCCGCGGCGCCAACCGCATCCCCCGCCTCACCCCGCCACTCGGCGACCCAAGCCCGGGCGGCGAGGGTGCTGGGGTGGTCCGGGCCCAGCACACGCGTCCGGTCGGCCAGCACCTCTTCGAGCGCTGCCGCGGCGCCAACCGCATCCCCCGCCTCACCCCGGAACTCGGCGAGCCAAGCCCGGGTGGTGAGGGTTCTGGGGTGGTCCGGGCCCAGCACACGCGTCCGGTCGGCCAGCAGCTCCTCGAGCGCTGCCGCGGCGCCAGCCGCATCCCCCGCCTCACCCCGGAACTGGGCGAGCCAAGCCCGGGTGGCGAGAGTGTCCGGGTGGTCCGGCCCCAGCACACGCATCCGGTCGGCCAGCAGCTCCTCGAGCGCTGCCGCGGCGCCAACCGCATCCCCCGCCTCACCCCGGCACCGGGCGAGCCAGCCCCGGGTGGCGAGAGTGTCCGGGTGGTCCGGCCCCAGACGGCAGCGGGCGGTGCTGGCCATACATTCGAAGTAGTCGCGAGCGGTGGTGGCCTGGCCACTCTCCTCGAGGCTCTCGCCGATACGGAAGAGCACCGCGTGGAGGGCGGGCCAGTATAGGACGCTCTCGGCGGTGCGGGTGAGGGCGGTGGTGTTAGCGCGCAGGGCCTGGGCAAGGGAGGTGTCGCGTTCGACGGCGGGCCAGGCGGCGTTCAGGGCGTCGGCGGCGGTGCGGGCGAGCCGGTCGTGCTGGTCGGGGGTGAGGGTGTCGCGGGTGGCACGCTGGATGAGCTGGTGGACGCGGACGGCCTGGTGGGGGGTGTCGGGGGTGTGGTCGATGAGGCTGAGGCGGTGCAGGATCCGCAGCGCGAGCACGGCGTCCTCGGCCGAGACCGGTGTCGGCTGGTAGGTGCTACCCCTGCTGGTGGCGGTGCGGTGCTCGGAGACGTGCGCGAGGGCGGGCGGGCTGGTGAGGACCGTAGCGGGGATGCCGTTGGGGTCGAGCAGGGAGGCGAACTGGAGCATGGGGCGGGCCAGTCCCACCGGGCGGATCTGGTTGGCACGTTCGATGGACAGGGACCAGGTGGCGGCCACAGTGGCGGTCTGGTCGTCGGGCAGTACGCCGGGCTCCGGCACCAAGTCAGCCAGCTTCCTCAGCCGGTCGGCCAGCCGCTCTCGGTAGGAGGCACAGGTCAGGTCCGCGTCGATGATGTAGGCGGCGGCCTGAGCCAAGGCGAGAGGCAGGTACCCCAGGTCCGCGGCGAGGCTGCTGGTCTGGCCGGCCGGCTCGTGGCGATCGTGCGCGGCGAGTGCGGCGGTGAAGTAGGCGGCGGCGTCCTGGGGGGTGAACAAGCCTACGGTGACCAGGCGTCGGCCCGCTCCGGTCAGGGCGGCGTCGCGGCGGCGTGTGGTGACCAGGACACGCCCGTGCGGGCTGGCGGGCGGCCACCAGCCGCGCATATCGGCAGGGGCCGCAACGTCGTCCAGTACGACCAGCCACCGGCACGGCTTCTGGCCGGCTTTGGGCTCCAGCCAGGCCAGGAATGCCCGCGCGGACTGCTCAGGGGCGCTGGGGTCAGTGGCAAGGACCTCTACACCGGCCTGTGCGTAGCCGGCCGTGATCGCTGAGCGGCTGCTCGCGTTGATCCACACCAATACGTCGACCCCGCCGCTATCCCAGGCGGTGCGGGCGTAGTCGGCAGCCAGCTGGGTCTTTCCCACCCCGCCGGTCCCGGTCAGCACCTGGCTAAGTACCGCTGTGCCCCCGCTGTCGACCGCCGTCCGCAACTGGTCGACCTCGGCCCGGTGCTGGAATGACAAGGCGCGGGGCGGGAGCACGCCGACCTGGTGCGGCCAGACAGCCGGGGTGCGGGGCGGAGCGTGGTGGTGGACTTGCTCGGCGTAGCCAACGGCGATGCTGCCGTGGTCGGCGAAGATACCGCTGATGTGGTGAGCCGGCGCAGCCGAAGCGGTACCGGGTGCGCTCAGTCCTGGTGCGGACCCGGCGGGGAAGGGTTTCCCAGAGTCACGTTCCCCATGGTCACAGCGGCGGCGGACCCGTGGTCGGCCCGGACGTCCAGGTTTCCGCCAACGGCCAGACCGCTCTGGTCGGCCGACACACTGCTGTGGGATGCCTGTTGGACCAGCAGGGTGCGCAGCTCATCCGCGACCCGGGCCCGCTCGATGTCCTCAAGGCTTTCCAGCAGGGCCTCGATCCGGCCTTGCCAGGCCGCCTCCTGGCGGATACGCACCCGCTCCACGTCGGTCGGCCGAGCTGACTCCAGCTCGCCTACGGTCTGATCGAGGCGCTCCAGCTCGGCGTGCTCGCGCTGCGGATTCCCCCGACCGAACCAACGGGCCACCTGCTGGCGCACCCCTGACCATGCGTCTGTGCCTGCGGCCTGCACCACCGCAGTGCCTCCCGCCGCGGCCAGCGCAGTCATTGCCTCCGACAGCATCCTCGCTCTTCCCCCTTGAGAGATCGGTCCGGGACTGGGGCCCGCACCGTACGGTGCTTCTACCACGTCACTCCATCAGATACGCGCCGCCGCTGTCTCTGGTTCCGTCAAGAGAGCGGTCGTGACACGGGGGCCGGGCCCCATACCTGGGGTGAGATTCGTGAGATTCAGGCGGGCGTCCATGTCGAGGTCCACCTCGCCGTATGCGCGCACATGGGACCAGAACAGCGGGGAACGATATGCAGCCCCCGAACTCGATCGGGTGGCTCTACGCTGTGTCGCTTCCTACGTCACGGACATGTCCGCTACGTTCCTGCACAGGTCAGCGTCATAGCGAACACCTCCTTGGCCGGAAAGCTCCAGGAGGTCCTGGTCGACGAGGACGCACCCGAGGACGCCGACGAGAACGGGATCGTCGACGAGGCAAAGCGGCACCAACGCTGGGACACGCAGGCCGCGGCCGTCATCGAGCGACTGGCCCGCGAGTGCGGACTCACCGCCACCACCGTGCGCTCCGATGGCAGCCCCGGGCCGGTCGCAATGGCCCGCAACGGCGACCGCCCCTGGTTCACCGCGGTGCTGTGGCGCCCGGAGACGGTCACCCCGGTGCCCGGAGGGTTCCGGCCGTACGGGTCGCCCGACTACTGGCATGGCTTCACCACGATCCAGCTCGACATCGGCGCGCCGTCCCCGCTGCTCGTGGCCTCCTACCACGGCGACCCGTTCCGCCCCGACTTCCGAGCGGACGAGGCCCGCCGGCTCAAGGGCGCCTTCCGCCGCACCGGCGGCGCCAAGCCCGGCCTGGTCCTCGGCGACTTCAACTCGATCTCCGCGGCCACCGTCACCGTCGACGGCACGCAGCAGCCCTACGACGCCGATCCCTACACCGGCCAGGACCACGACGATCTCGAATACCAGTGCGTCCCCGAGACGGTCGGCGACACCAACCTCGCCGACCGCCGACCGGTCGGGATGTTGCTACGCCGCGGCTTCATGGTCGACGCCGCCGCGCACCTCGGAGCGCCGTGGGAGCCGACGGTGGGCCACTGGGAGGACGGCAAGGGTGACCCGGACCCGTGGGGGCCGCGCAGGATCGACCTCGCCCTGGCAACCAGGCCTGTGGCGCCGGCGCTGGTCGGCTACCGCGTCCACCGAAGCCCGGCCGCGCTCGCCGCGGCCGACCACCTGTTGGTCGTGGTCGACCTCGCCCCGTCCAAGATCCTGCCCTGACCGGAGAGCACTGTGAAGAACTTCTTCGACCCGCAGCGGATATGGCCGAACGGCCCCTACCCGCACTTCCTGATCCTGCTCGACCGGTACCCACAGTACGTTGAGTACGTGCGGCAGCACGCCGAACTCCTCAGCCGCTTCGTCCACCTGGAGGCGGTACCGGCCGAGTGGCTGCACATCACCGTGCAGGGCATCCACCACCCGGCGAGCCCGGAGCAGTTGAATCGGTTGGGGGACGAGGCCCGGGCGGAACTCGCCGACGTCGCTCCGTTCGAGGTCCAGCTCGGCCCGACGTGGCCGGGCGTCACCGCCATCACCGTCGCCCCGTACCCGGAGGAGCCGATGGCCACGCTCAACCGGAAGGTGCGGGCAGCGGTCAGCCGGGTGGACGGCGTCGAACTGCGTGCGGAAGAGAAGCGGTTCTGGCCGCACACCTCGATCGCCTACGCCAAGGCCGACTCCAGCCAGGCGGACGACTACCTCCTGAACCGGGCCTTGCGGCAGCTGCGACCCGAGCGGATCACCCTCACCGTCGACTCCGTGCACCTGGTGCAGCAGATTCAGGACCCCAAGGCGGGCTACTACCGCTGGGAAGAGGTCGCCGAGCTTCCGCTCGGTGCTCCTGGCGAGCAGAAGGAGCAGACGGCGTGAAGCGCTTCAATCCGAGGTTCGGCACCACACCGTGGCCGCAGGGCCTGCGGGTCCTCCAAGTCTACGGACTACCCCACCTGCCCGCCGAGCCCGCTCTGCACGCCCTGGTGACCGATCTGCGGACCGCGATGGACGCCGCGCCGATCGTGCCCGTCGCCGATGAACGCCTCCACATCACCCTCGACATGGTCACCGACGCACCGGCTCACGGCATCACCGAGCAGGAGCGCGCTGCCCTCGCCGACGCTCTGCGCCGAGCCCTGGCCAGCACGGCACCGGTCGAACTCCAGGCGGGCTCCGCCATCGCCTATCGGACCGGCGTGTTGATCGACGTCCACCCCGACGGCGAACTCGCTTCCCTCCAGCGGCTCGTACGGTCCGCGATTCACGAGGTGCGCGGCCCGGACTCCACCGGTTACCCCGTTGGCGTGCTCCATCTCACCGCTGGCTACGCAGCGGCGGACACGGACACCGACGCCCTGGCACCGCGACTTCTTCGTGTCCGGCCCAGCCACGTGCCCCTGACCGTGCGCGAGGTGGCGCTGGTGGAGGTGTACTGGCGGCAGTCGCCTGTTCCCAACGGGATTGCGGGCGAAGGCGGTTGGGAAATCGACTGGACCACGGTGGCGAGCTTCGCCCTGGGCGCGGCGCCGGGATCATCTCGTTCCTCGGCCATCGTTCGGAGATGAGCCCGCCCGCGCTCCGTACCAGCGTGTGAGTGTTGCCGGTGCCCTGCATGCTTGTGCGGGGCACCGGTAGCGTGCCGAGGACCGACCGGCTGTAGGGAAGTCCAGCAAGGTGCGGATTGACGCTGTGCGGGGTGACCGCTGCGGAGGCTGTCCGGCTGGCCCGGAGTGGCGGGATACGGGAAGTCGGCAGTCTCGCGGCGGTCCTGCTCGCCCAGCCCTCCTGCTCTGCGAGCGGTCGCCGTGACAGCGGCGCCGTGCCAGGGACTTCCCGAGACGGACTGGCAGCAGCAGACGGCAGCAGTGCTCGGGGAGATCGCCGCACATGACTCACAAATCCCCGGGCCTGCGGATGCCCCCCGGGGGTCGTTCCAGCCCGCCCCCGGCCGCCAAGGCGCCGCAGTCCGTTGGCCTACGTTTGCCCGGCGATGGGGAGGCGGGGCCGGTAGGGTTCCGAACGAGCTCATTTGGGGGAAGCCGTGGACGACGCGTACGAGGTGGCCACCGAGATCGTCGCACTGGCCGGGTGGGCCGGTGAGGTCCGGGTTGAGAGCTTCGGCCTCTCCCAGGCCAGGATCGTCCACGCCGACGGCGGCTGGTGGATCGGCCTTACGATCCCGCGCCACGGTGGTGCCGGGACGGCCGATCTGGCCGCCGGTCGCTGGGAGAACGCCCGCCCCACCGATCCGCTGGTCACGAGCGGCCCCGTGCCCAACAACTACGCCGCCATGGTTCTGGTGGCGCAGACGCTGGTGCGTCACCTCGCCACGGGATCGACACCCGGCGCCCGAGTCCGTACCAACAGCGCGGGGCACCGTAGCGACATCCTGCCGGATGTGAAGCAGTTGCTCGGGATGGTCGGGCTTCTGAAGGTCGCGGTCTGGATGGCGGACCAGGTGAGCGGCGCCGTGCCGCTGGTGCGCTTTCAGGTGCTGCCCGACCGGGAGCCCGAGGGCCAGGATCTGGCGCCGGACGCCAGCGTGCTGATGACAGCGGTCGCTGGTACGGATACGACGGCCGACGTCGCGAGGCAGCTGGCCGACCTGGTCGTTCTGCCGCCGGCGAAGCCCGAGGCCGACTGGAGCGAGGGCCGCAGCCGGTTCCGCCACGCCGGAGCCCTGGTCCGGCCGACCGGCGACGGCTGCCAGGTGCTGATCACCGGGGCCCGCCGCCGCGCCGCCGCCCGCGACGACCTCGATCGCGACCGCGGTCACCTCCAGGTCGAGCTGTCCGGAGACGGCGCTGCGCAGTGGGCAGCGGCGGCACTGTTCGCGTGGATGCACTGGGACCGCGTCCGAAGGCGCCAGGCTGAGGTTGCGGGGGCGCTGGAACTGGCGTTGCCTGCCGCCAGCGCCATCGACCTCGTCACCCCGGGCGGTGTACAGGCACGGGTCGCCATCGGCGCATCGAAGGTGATCGCGTGCTGATCGAGGTGGACGGGGCCGACCGCAGTGGGCGAAGGCGAGAGGCGGTGGCCGTCGACGCTCACGACCCGGCCCGCCCCAAAGGTCCGGCGTGATGGGCACCGGCAGCGTGCTCCTGCGGCCACCCTGGTTGTCGGGCCGCAATGGCCCAATCTCCGATTCGCCGCCAGCTACCCTCGCGCCACGGCGGACAGCCCCGAAACATGGTGGCCTTACCCGATCGAGCCTAAGGTAGGACGGCGTGACCTGGAACTTCACCACGAGCCACATCGGCCACGACGGTGCCGGCAACCTGACGATGGAGATCTGCCATCACCGCGCGGACTACGGCAACCGGTTCGGCGGGGTGTTCTGGCTCCGCACTCCGCCGCTGCCGGATGGGACACTCGAGCTGGACGTCTGCTGCCCTGTGTGCATGGCGGACCGCGGCCTGACCGTCTCCGGGGTCTGGGGCGGCCCCGCCCAGCTGACCTGCGTGTGCGCTCACTCCTGGACACCCCGGCTGCCCGCCCTATCCCCCGAGGACGTTCTGCGCAAGCTCGTGCGCCTGGCCCGCACATCGGATCCCGGTCCCGGCATGCCGTTGTGGCGGATGCGGGCCGACCACGACGCCAAGCCCCCGACGCCGCTCCAGCAGGCCGTCCATTCGTACGTCGCCGACGCCTCCCGCGCCCTCAACCGTCGCGAGTGGCAGTTCAGCGACCGCGAGTGCGCCGTGGCCTCCGACCTACTGACGCGGGCCGGCGTGCGGGTGTACTGGAGCCCCGAGGCACTTGAGGCCCTGGCGAAGCAGAAGCGCACCGACGAGGACCACCTCGAGTGGGTCCATGAAAACCTCCAGGCGCTGGAGGACCGCGCCAGGACGACCCGCGGCCGTCTCGGGCAGTTCCTGTCGGACTGCGCCGCCGCGCTGCGACCGGCCGCCCGTCTGACCATGGACGATCTGGAGCCCGGGAAGACGTGGTCCCGCATGCCGCCCGTGCTGGAGGACGCCCGCGGGGCGCTCGGCAGCGTCCACGTCGTACTGACCGCGGGCGCCACCGGCGACGTCGATTACTGACGCCGGCCACAACCTGCCGCACCGCCCCCTGCCCCATGAGGTGCTCGGCCGGTCCTCGGCGACCCACCGCCTAGGATCGACGCATGGTCAGCAACGGTGCGCGCGGATGGGAGGACGCCCAGGCCAAGGCCCGCGAGTTCCAGCGCTTTGATCGCAACGTCCGGGATGCCCTCGCCCTGATCTACTACCTGATCGCGGCTCAGGACGGCGGCGTCGTGGACCAGGTCTCCCTGCGGTCCGTCCGCTACCGCCTGACCGATCCGCAGCGCCTACACCGAGACCTCGCCGAACTGCTGCCCGGTCCAGCACGTGAGGAGGACGGGACCAGGCCGGTCGAGACCGGCCTGGCCGACCTGGCGCAGGCACGGCTGCTCGAGCGCGCCCAGGACTACGGCCCGTTCACCGGCCCGCCCCCCGTGGAGGGGACGATCTGGAAGCTCTGGCACGCACTGAACGCCCAGCACGGCGTGCCACTGGAGGACACCCTGCCGTCCGATATGGTCACCGAGGACGTGTCCGGCAGGTACCGGTCGAGCGGGATGACCGTCTTCGAGCACGCCGTACGCGAGCTGATCGGCCAAGTCGACCAGCTTCTCCTACCGGCCAGCGGAGCGCTGAGCCTGCAGGCCCACGTCCAGGTCACCGGAGGCGTGCACGCCGGACGGACCGGCCACCTCCGCGCAGTCACCTGGGGCGCCGACGCCGAGCAGCGCACCTGTACCGACACCCCCACGGTCTTCCGGGTTGACTTCGACGACCGTCGCGAAAGCGCCGACATCGCCCCCGCCGATCTGGAGAAGCTGCCCGAGTGGGACCGCCGGTTCGTCGTCGTCCACGCGGGCGAGCCGCTGCCTACCGAGTGGGCTGCTGCGGTGTTGCTGGCCGCCGCCGGTCCGTCGCCCGCCTGGCACGCCGAAGCCGTGGAGCGCCTTCGGCGGTGGCAGGGCGGTGGACGCATGGTCGTTCTCCTGGCCCGACCGCGCCACGGCCAGGCGCTGAACGCCGAGGAGGAGCGGTGGGTTGACTCGGCCGCCGGCTGGGCCGACGAGATCATCGCCCTCGAACCCGACGACCGTTCCTCCCCGCCTCGCCTCACGCCCGACCAGCCAGCCGACGCCCTTCACCACCCTGCGCGCCTGACCCTCGCAGCCACCCCCGGACACGTGCCGACCCCCGAAGGCGCACCATCCTGGGCCCGGACCCACCGCGTCGGCGTTGCGCCCACGATCGCAGGGGCGGTCGAGGCCGCGCTGAGCCGGATCGGCCGTGGACACCGACGGGCTGCCGGGCATCGCCGGGTGCCGCTTCTCGTGGCCAACTCCGCAGCGTTCATCGGCTGGTCCGTGGAACAGCTGACGGCCGACACGGTGCTGGAGGACGCCCGGGTGGAGTGGGTGTGCCGCGAGGAGGCAGCCGGTGAGCCGATCTCCTGGTGGAGTCTGCGCGCCCGACTCCGGCACCAGGACGGGTCTCGCAGCGAGGAGACCGTGCTCGCGCACCCGGGCCTGCTGAGCGTGGTCGTCTACCACCCGCGGGAGCCGTGGACAGACACCGAGGTCGTCCTCCTCCCCAGCCCCGCCGCCGCTCGGGGGAAAACGCGCGAGTTCCTGCGCCTCCCCACCGTCGTCAACAACGTGCGCGCCGGCGGAGGCAACACCGACCGCGCCTGGTCGTTCCTCGTGGAAGGGCTCAGCCTGTTCCTCGAGTCCGATCGCCTGCGCGGGAGCGCGTTCCGCAACGACAGCCAGCTCACCTCGGCCCGCCGCAGCGTCGTCCGCGTGGCGTTGACCGACGGGGAGTTCGACGACCTCCAGGACCGACTGGAGCTCAGCCCAGCCGGCGCGCCGGAGGTACACCAGTTGGCTAACCTCATGGCGAACCCGGTCTGCGACTGGGCCACCCTGGGCGCCATCACCACCGCCGTGCAGCCCAACCCGCCGACCGCGTCCCTCGACCCGTGGGCCGCACGCCAGAGGATGCTGCAGTGGCGCGCGGCCGTCCGCCGGGCGACCACCCTCGCCGCCCCCCACCACGAGGGATCGGACGCTGCCGCGGTCCGGGACGTCATCACGATGATCCTCTACGCCCTCCACCTGCGCGAACGACAGCCAGTTGCCGAAGTGTCGTGGTGGACCGTGCTGTTCCACCTCCAGGACGCCCAGCACGTCATCGACCTGGTGGAGCAAACGCTCCAGGACACCGGCCACGACGTGATCCCACGGCTCAGCTTCAGGTCGCCCAACCAGAGGAGAGCCGACCCCATCGCCCGGCGGTGGGCCCGGCTGAACCGCCCGCAGGACCCGCCTGCGGCCGGACCACACTACGGCCCCGATCGCAGGGCCGATTCCGCACCCGACGTACAGGGCAGCCGCCGCGGCAACCGACCCGACCCACTCATCAAGGCGTGCGTTCCTCGTGCCGCCGCCGCCGTTCACGCCGTCTTGGAGGGCAGTTTCACCAAGCATCAGCGCATCCGCGTCACGGCCGGCCAGTACGAGGGCCGCGCCGGCTTCGTCCTGCACCCCGCCTGGACGCTGGACCGCGAGACCTTGCAGATCGCGGTGCCCCCCACCACATACATCGTCGACCTCGACGACCTCGACGACACGGTGGAGATCGACGCCAGCCGGCTCACCAGCTACCCGGACGAACACAGCCGACCCGGCTCCCCACCTGCCACCCCGAACGACCCGGCCGCCGACCCGACGACGCGATAGGGTCAGGCTTCGGCGTTGGCCCCAACCTGGCCCGCCGGACGCCGCTCTCCGGGGTCGCCGGCTCCCAGCAGCTCGGACGGACATCCCGGCGCCACCGAAGGCTACGGGAGGGAAACTCGGTGAACGATCTGATGAACCAGCTGCCCCGTCCGCTGGTTGAGCGGATGGGCCGGATGAGCGGCATGGCACTGCGCGGCATCATCGCCCTGGTCGACGAGCAGCCGGACACCTTCGCCGCCCTGGTGGACCGGATCGGCACCTGGGACGACGATCCGGGGCGCACGCCGTACCCGCGGCCCCGCTACCAGTTCGCGGTCACCGAGGCGCTGCGCGTCGTCAACAACGGCTTCACGGCTATCGAAGAGCACGGCCCCCTCCTCAACGAGGCAGTGGTGGAAGGCGCTCGGCCGCTGATCGAGTCGTTCGCGCCCGCGGAATTCCGCGACGCCGCCCTGCAGAAGCTGGCGATCTTCCCTCCCGGCAGGGAGCCGATGGACCTCTCCGGCGGCGATGAAGTCGGGCCGGTGGATTACGTCATCGCCGCGGCAGCGGCGGCGTGGATTGCCGGCGGCGCGGGCGGGCGCGTGGCGATGCAGCAAAACCTGCGGCTGGCCTTGTTGAAGGAGGTCCGCCGCGCGGAGAGCGTGGCGACCGGCGCGCCGGAACGCGAACAGGTCAACGACGTCAGCGACGCAGACGCGCTTGCTCTGCTCGCCACCCTGTATGACGAGGACTATGTCCGGCTGATCCCCGGCCCCCGTGACCGGGGCCCGTGGGAGTGGGACATGCTGGCCGTCCTCAAGGCGCACCTGCTGGAGACCCCTGCCGACGCCACCACCCCCGAACAGGCCCAGGCGCTCAAGGCCAAGCTCGTGACCATCCTGCAGGCCGCCGTAGCCACGGTCGAAAAGCCGAAGGCACCCATGGTGCGCCCGGTCGGCAAGCGGGTCCAGCCCAAGCGCCAGCCGAAGAAGAAGCGCAACGGCAAGTAGCCAGCGGGCTCAGGGCTGGCCGGATGCCGGCGTCAGGTCTTCTGCCCGGCCCAGCGGGGATCGTCGCATTGGGCCCGGGCGGACAGCGGAAATTCCGTTGCCCGCTCGGGCTGGCTAACGATTCCATGGCCACATGGAGACTACAACTCCCTTGGTTGCCAGCAGCTTTCACCGTGACGGCTACTGCGTTGTGCCCGATGTCCTCACCGCCGAGCAGGTGAGCCACTGGCGTTCGGCGCTCGCGCGGCACGTTGCGGCCCAGCCGCCCGAGCCCGGCCGCACCGGTCCGTACTTCCTGTGGCCGACCCTCGCTGACCACTCCGACCTTCGCGCCCTCTATGAGGAAAGCGGCATCGGCGACGCCGTCCGCGCGTTTCTGCGCTCCGACCTCACCTTGCCGGCCCCGGAGGTCGCGCAGCTGGCGCTCACCCTGCCGCCGCATCTGCACCACCCCGGTGCCCCTCACATCGACGGTCTCACCCCCACCGAGGACGACGGCCGCCCTGGCACGTTCAGCGTCCTGGCCGGCCTCCTACTCACTGACCAACGCCAGCGCGACCGCGGCAACCTCTGGGTCTGGCCAGGCACGCACCTGAGCACGGCAGCGTGGCTGCGCCACCACGGCGCGGACGCGCTGCGCGACGCCACGCCCTATCCGCCCGTGGACCTGCCCACCCCGCTCCAGGTCACCGGCACCGCCGGAAGCCTCGTCCTCGTCCACTACCTGCTCGCCCACAACATCGGAGGCCACGTCGGCACCGCCGACGACGAGCGCCGCGAGACCGTGTACTTCCGGCTGCGCACCGTCGGCCACCGCGAACGCTGGCGCGAGGTTGTGACGGACCCGCTGTTGGAGTTCGCGCTGCCGGATCAGACGGGAGGCTCCGTCACGGACGGCGGGCGATGATCGCCTCCGTACGGATCGTCTGCTCAAAGATGCCCGCCGGGTCGAAGGCCAGCAGAGCGTCGCGGACGTCGTTCACGAACGCCTTCGTATCCGGTCCGAGTTGGCGCGGGCTGCTGTAGCTGTAGGAGAGCTGCAGGCCGGCCACCTCGGCTGCGGTCCGGGTGATCGTCCGGTCCCAGTGCGCGGTCTCGATCCGGGAGAACGGGGAACGGGCCAGCACGTCCTGGTGGCGCTCGGCCGGGTGGGTGTAGGTGCCGCGCCCGGCCCGGCGCTCCGGGCCGAGGTACCGGACCCGGACTTCCCTGATCGTGTCCGACCAGGGCGGCGGGGCGATGTCGCCCGGAGTGCCGCCGGAGGCCAGCACGATCGCGCCTCCGTCGTCGATGAGGGCATCCAGGTCCTGGGCGACGGCGGCGCGGTCCATCCAGTGGAAGGCGGCTCCTACGGTCACCAGCCGGAGCGGCGGCAGGTCCATGCTGGCCAGTTGTGCCGCCTCGCCCAGGCGCCATTCGATGTTGGTCACGCTGTCCGCGGCGGCGACTGCGCGTGCCTCGGCGAGCATGCCCGGCTGCGGATCGACGGCGATCACCGAGCTCACCAGGCGCGCCAGAGGCCGGGCCACCGCTCCGGTGCCGGTGCCCAAGTCCAGTGCACACCCGGTTCCGTCAAGGCCGAGGCGCTCTGCGACATGGGTCAACATCCGCTCGTCATAGCCCGGCCGGTAGGCCGCGTAGTACGGCGAGGTGCCGTCGAACAGCTCGGCCGACTCATTACTCGCCACGCAGCCATCCTGCCATCGCCGACCTGGCCGCATCGGTCGGGCTCCGGCCCCTGGAAACGTGGCAGCGGTCGCAGTATCGCCCTCCCAGCAGCTACTCCTTCCGGCCGCGGGCACGCTTCGGTACCGGTACTTCCTTCCCATGCCAGGCGGCCTGCAGGGCGGGCAGCAGATCGCCTCGTGTCAGGCCGAAGTCCTGGAAGCCGGTGCCGAACCCTGAATGCGGAAGGCCGAGCGCCGGCAACGGCTCGTCGCGGGCCACCAGCTCCGAGACGGAGGTACTGAGATCGGCTTCCACGTGCGAGGCGAGTTCTGGTCGGCCCAGGAGGGTCACCGCGTTGCGCAGGAACAGGGCGCACGTGTCGGCGTCGAACTTCCGGGTGTGCTCCCGCTCCAGAACCAATCCGATCAGACCGCGCTCGCGCTCGCTGAGGAACAGGCCGAGGACGGCCGGAACACGCCCGACGAGCCAGGAGACCTCGATCGTCTGCAGCCGTGCACACGGAAGCGTCGTGCGGAAGAGGTCGCGCAGGTCCCAGCCGAGCTGCAGCTGCTCCTCGTGGAAGATCGCGACGATGTCACCAGCGTTGGCCAGCACGATCCCCTGGAGCATGTACGACCATGCACAGCAAGCCTGTTCGAGCGTGCTCTTGAGCCTTCGCGCCAGGTCGGGCGCGCGGTCGCTGACGCGCTCCAGTTCCCCGCGGAGCAGGCGCTCGGTCGCCGCCGAGGGTTCATGGCCAGCGGCTACGTCCTCCAGCCACACGGGGAGCAGGTCCTTGTTGGCGTAGGCGCGACTGTCGAACCCGACCGTGATCTCGGCGGCCGTGAATTCCTCGTCGATCACATCGAGGAACGCTGTGTACCGGTCCCGGTGCTGGCGCGGCGTCCTGCCACTGAGCACCCATCTGGCCGCCAGCATCGTCGGCAAGCGTTCCTCTGACGTCGCGTTGGCCTGCCCAAGATCCGGCATGCAGTTCCTCTCGTCATCTCGCCTACGCGAGATCCGTGGGCGCGGGAGCGGACACCACCGCCTGCTGGAGGAATCGTCCCACGTCGAAGCCGGTATGCCCTGCAGTGCGTTGTCTACGCCACGTTGCGGGAGGTACGCGGGCGCAGGAAGTGAAGGAGGTCTGCGGTGATCACACGGTAGCTGCCACCGACCTCCACGACGGTGACCGGGTAACGGCCCTCCCGGACCATGCGATACCCGACCGTCCTGCCGAGCGAGAGCAGCTCGTTGGCCACAGACAGTGGGATCGCCGGCGGGAGGGCAGCGAGAGCTTCCGGCGAGTACTTTCCCGACCGGGCAGTCCGAACTGCGTTCACGGCAACTTCCCTCCCAAGCGATGTTCTCTGTGCGAGAAACATCTATCACATCTGCCCTTGATGCAGAATACCTCTCATGTATTCTGCCCTCGTGACAGAATCCAAGGAGCAGTGGCCAGCATCGCTCACGGCGCGGATCGCCCAGACGGTCAAGACGCACCGACTGCAGCGCGGCATGACGACAGATGACCTGGCAGCAGCATGCGAGGCGAGGGGTGTGCCGATCGCCGCGTACACCATCACCAAGATCGAGAAGGGGCGGCGGGGCTCGTTCAAGCTGGAGGAGGTCCTCGTTCTCGCCCACGCCCTCGATCTGCCGCTCGTGGCACTGCTCATTCCGCTGACAGACCAGGACAACATCGACCTCCTGCCCAACGTGACCACCCCCGTTTGGGCGGCAGCGGCTTGGATCACCGGCGAGGACTATCTGGGCGAAGCACCACCGCCCGGCTCGGCCCGTGCCGTGCTCGCCGTCTTCCGCGAACACGACGTCGACGTCCGCACCGCGCTGATCTCCACCCGCGAAGCCCACAACCGCCGTCTTCAGGCCCGTCAGGCCCTCGGCTCAGCCCGCTACGAGCAGTTGTCCCGCCAAGCGGAACAACTCGACCGCATGGCCCACGAGGACTGCGCCCGACTCAAGGCGGTCCGGGATCAGATGCGTGCCGACGGGCTCCAGCCGGCACCGCTTCCGGCTGATCTCGAGTTCGTCGAAGCCCCCGCCAGTCCGATCTCTGGGTAGCTCGGACGTGCTGTTCGGGGCCTCGGCGCACCCCGCCGAGCCTTCCCCTGGCTTCCCCCCACCGTCACCACTGACGGTCTCCGAGACGGCCTTCGCCTGGCAGCTTCCGTCCGCCCCGGAGACCCAGCTACCCCTTGGCTATCGACCAGAGAGGGCTCGCCCCATAATGCCGCATGCCCGGACACGGGCCGCACTCAGTGCGCTTCCGCCTTCCTCTCCTCCAACCGGGGGCTGTGTCTGCTCACCCTCGGGCGTGTCCACACTCCTCCATACCGCCGACGAGGCCGCAGCGATCCTCAAGGTCAGCCCAGCAACGCTGCGCCGCTGGCGCCGGGAGAACGTCGGCCCGGCCTACGTCAAGATCGGTGGCCGGATCGGCTACCGAAACCAAGACCTCACCGACTACCTGGCCAGTTGCCTCGTGGTGCCGGAGGTGGCGGCCTGATGACGACCCCCGAGCGGATCGACGCCCCGGTCGGCGTCAAGCTCAACACCGACATCGAGTACCGACCGGGCAATCCCAACCCCTACCGCGCGCGGGTTCGCTGGACCGACCCGACCGACAAGCGCAAGCGCCCCTCTCGCTCCTGCATGCTCCCGACCGAGGACGCGGCGAAGGACTGGCTCGGCCGGATCGTGAAGGCGGCCGGCCGCGGCGTCAGCGTCGAGCTCGCCACCACCTCGCTCTCGGAGTACGGCGATTCCGTGATGGACCTCGCGATGCGCGGCCTCGAACTCAAGACCCACGCTCCGTACATGGCCGGCTGGCGCCTTCGCGTCCAGCCCACCGTCGGGCACCTCCAAGTCGTCGGCATCACCGCCGGCATCGCCGACCGCGCGCTCAACTCCTGGATCGCCGACGGCGCCGGCATCTCGACCCTCAAGAACACCATCGCGGTGTGGGTGCGAGTGATGGAGCAGGCGATCCGCGACGGCATCATCGAGATCAACCCAGCCCGCCTGCACGGCTGGCAGAAGCTGATCAAGACCGCCGAGGACGAGGAACACGACCCCCGCGGCCTGGCTCTTCGCGACTGGGACACCCTCGACCGCCTCGCCGACGCCGTGGTCGCCGCGTCCTTCAACCGGTACGACGGGTGGGGCGACATCGTCCGCTTCGCCGGTGGCACCGGCGCCCGCATCGGCGAGGTCTCCGGCGTCCGTGCTGGCGACATCGACACCGACAGGTGGATATGGCGGGTCTGCCGGCAGACCACCACCGCTCCCGGCGGTCTGATCGACAAGGGCACCAAGGGCAAGCGGTCCCGCCTCGTTCCGATCATCCCGGAGCTGCGGCCCAACATCGCCTGGCGGATATCCCGCGTCGGCAAGAAGCCCGACGCCCGGCTGTTCACCGGACCGCGCGGCGGCCGGGTCACCACCGCGGTCCTTCGCGACGCCACCCATTGGGATGACGTCGTCGTCCGCCTCGGCTACGAGTACCTGCGCCGCCACGACCTACGCCACACCGCGCTGACCTGGTTCGCCGATGCCGGCGTCCCGCCCCATGTCCTCATGCGAATCGCCGGACACGGCCAGTTGACCACGACCCAGCGCTACCTCCACCCGGACCTGCGCTCGATCGAGCGCGCCGGCGACCAGCTCACCGCCTATATCAATGCCACCCGTGGCCTGCCCGGCCCCAAGGTCGAGATCGAGCAGATCCGCCAGCTCGCCCTGACCTCCTGACCCATCCTCAGCGGCCTGCTCCGGACCTCGCCGGCGCAGGCAACGGGATCCCCGTGGATGGTGTGTGGTGCCGCCGACCGCATTAGCGGCACCACACACCATCCACCGCCAAGTACCGTCCTCGCATGACCACCACGTAGAGCGTCCAGCCTCCCGACCGGAGAGTTCATGTCCTCCTCCCCCGCCAAGTCCGCAATCCAAGACTTCGTCTGCGAGCACCAGGACCATCTGAGCCGCTTGCTCGTCGTCACATCTCTGCCGGACACGCCTCCGACCGCTCAGCACGTCCTGTCCCTCGATGAGGCGGGGCAGGCCGAGCATGCGGCCGAACTTCTGCGCGCCGCCATTCACGGCCCGGGGCCGGCACTCGATGTGCGGCTCGCCACAGTGGCCGCCGCCCTGCCCGCCGCCGAGGCCGAGGCCCTGCGCGCCGCCTTCCGTCAGGCTCTTCAGGGTTGGTGGCCAAGCCGCTCCCACTCGCTCTCGGGCACCTCACCGCGGCCTCACGTGCAGGAGCCCGCCGACGACGATCAGAAAGGACCCGAGGAGGGCGTTCTCGCCGGCGACCAACGACTGGCCGACCTACCTGGCCGCGTCGTCCGGGTCATTCACCTCAAGGAGTTCCACATCACCGACCCGGACGCCGTCCTGGCCGAAGCCGATAACGACGGCTGGGAGCCGCTACCCGCCGACGAGTTGCCCGACGACGATCCCCGCGACCTCACCGGCGCGCTGATGCACCTCGCCACCACCGGCGTCTTCGTCCCCGGGACGGACGAGCTGGCAGACAACGCCATCGGCAGCATGCTCGACCCGGTCGCCGGTGACGAAGTCGCCGACTGGAGCACTACCCCCGTGACCGCCGACTTCGGCACCGGCTACCGCGCGGGCACCGCCGACCCTGGCCTCGAACCCGCCCCGGCCGCCGGGAAGTTGCCTGACTACGCCGATCTGTTCCCGCTCACCAGCGCCAGCGACGACGAGGAGGACGAACACTGGCAGCTGACCCCGCGCACTGCGGCAATCCTCCACTCGGCGCTGTCGGTCCTCGCCGACCAGGCGTACGACGACGCCGACGAACTCGGCGACGGCGTCGTCCGCACCGGCGAGGACGGAACCTGGGGAGTCTTCGGCCGGCTTCCACGCCTGACCTGGAAGCAGGACCACCAGTGGCGGCGCGCCTTCGCGCGTGCCTGCGACGATCTCTCCAACGACCTCGAAGCCGGCCAGCAACCCGAACCGACCTGTCCCGCCGAGGAAATGGCGCTCCACCTCGCCCTTGCCGACGCCCCCTCCACCCGAGAACTCCTCGAAGACCTCCCCAAGCACCAGGCGCTGCCCCACCACGCCGATGACTACGACTGGGACGCCTGTACGGACCTCCTCTTCCAGGACACCGACATCCTCATGCTGTTCAGCCCTCGCCTGGACGGCATCGAAGACCCTGACGACACCGCTAACCAGGCCATGGGCATCGGCGACATGCGGCCGGCCGCATGGTTCAAGCCGTTCGACAACGTCGAAGCCCGCGACCCGAAACGCGGCTTCCGCCGCTAACGCGTATCGGCTCGAAGCCCGCCGGGGCCCCGCGGTCGGGGGGGGGGGGGGGGGTGTGTGTGGGGTTTGGGTGTTTGTGTGTTTGTTTTGTTTTTTCTCCGCGGGGGCTTGGTGTTGGGTTTGTTTGTTGCCGACGCCCGCCCGCTCCCCCCCCCCCCGCGCCGCCCCCG
>NZ_JBHTRF010000028.1:0-21616 GCF_042796115.1 Kitasatospora sp. NPDC056446
GCGTCGACGCCCCGGGCTCCCGGCCTCACCGGCGGGTGAGGGTCAGACCAGGTCGAAGCGGTCCGCGTTCATGACCTTGACCCAGGCCGCCACGAAGTCCGTCACGAACTTCTCCTGGGCGTCGTCGCTCGCGTACACCTCGGCGACGGCCCGCAGTTCGGCGTTGGACCCGAAGACCAGGTCGGCCCGGGTGCCGGTCCAGACGACCTTGCCCGAGTCGTCCCGGGCCTCGAAGGCGTGCGAGTCCTCCGAGGTGGCCGTCCAACGGGTGTCCAGGTCCAGCAGGTTGACGAAGAAGTCGTTCGTCAGCACCCCCGGGGTCGCGGTCAGCACGCCGTGCGCGGACCGGCCGTGGTTGGCGCCCAGCACGCGCAGGCCGCCGACCAGCACGGTCAGTTCGGGAGCGCTCAGGCCCAGCAGGTTCGCCTTGTCGAGCAGCAGGTACTCGGCCGGCAGCCGGTTGCCCTTGCCCGCCCAGTTCCGGAATCCGTCCGCCTTCGGCTCCAGCGCGGCGAAGGACTCGGTGTCGGTCAGCTCCTGCGGCGCGTCCACCCGGCCGGCCGCGAACGGCACCTCGACCGCGAGGCCGGCCGCCTTCGCCGCCTGCTCGACACCGACGCCGCCGGCCAGCACCACCAGGTCGGCCAGCGAGACCTGCTTTCCGCCGCCGGCCTGCGCGTTGAACTCCTCCCGCACGCCCTCCAGGGCGCGCAGCACGGTGGCCAGCCGGTCGGGCTCGTTGACCTCCCAGCCGATCTGCGGCTGGAGCCGGATCCGGCCGCCGTTGGCGCCGCCGCGCTTGTCGCTGGAGCGGAAGGAGGAGGCCGCCGCCCAGGCGGTGGAGACCAGTTCGGACACCGACAGGCCGGTGGCGCCGATCCGCCGCTTGAGGTCGGCGACGTCGGCCGCCTCGACCTGCCGGTAGCCGGCCTCCGGCAGCGGGTCCTGCCAGAGCAGCTGCTCGGTCGCGACCTCCGGGCCGAGGTAGCGGACGATCGGGCCCATGTCGCGGTGGGTCAGCTTGTACCAGGCGCGGGCGAAGGCGTCGGCGAACTCGTCCGGATTCGCCAGGAAGCGCCGGGAGATCGGCTCGTAGACCGGGTCGAGGCGCAGCGACAGGTCGGTGGTCAGCATGATCGGGACGTGGCGCTTGGCCGGGTCGTGGGCGTCCGGGACGGTGCCCTCGCCGGCGCCGTCCTTGGGCTTCCACTGGTGCGCGCCGGCCGGGCTCTTGGTGAGCTCCCACTCGTAGCCGAACAGCGTCTCGAAGAAGCTGTTGTCCCAGGTGACCGGGGTGGCGGTCCAGGCGCCCTCCAGGCCGCTGGTGATCGCGTCCCCGCCCACTCCGGTGCCGTAGCTGCTCTTCCAGCCCAGGCCCTGCTGCGCCATCGGCGCGGCCTCCGGGTCCGGGCCGACGTTGTCCGCCGGGCCGGCGCCGTGGGTCTTGCCGAAGGTGTGGCCGCCGGCGATCAGCGCGACGGTCTCCTCGTCGTTCATCGCCATCCGGTAGAAGGTCTCGCGGATGTCGCGGGCGGCGGCGATCGGGTCCGGGTTGCCGTTGGGCCCCTCGGGGTTGACGTAGATCAGGCCCATCTGGACGGCGGCCAGCGGGTTCTCCAGCTCGCGGTCGCCGGTGTAGCGCTCGTCGCCCAGCCAGGTGGTCTCCGGGCCCCAGTAGACGTCCTCGTCCGGCTCCCACTCGTCCACCCGGCCGCCGCCGAAGCCGAAGGTGCGGAAGCCCATGCCCTCCAGCGCGACGTTGCCGGTGAGGATGATCAGGTCGGCCCAGGACAGGCTGCGGCCGTACTTCTTCTTCACCGGCCACAGCAGGCGGCGGGCCTTGTCCAGGCTGGCGTTGTCCGGCCAGCTGTTCAACGGGGCGAAGCGCTGCTGGCCGCCGCCGGCGCCGCCGCGGCCGTCGCTGATCCGGTAGGTGCCGGCGCTGTGCCAGGCCATCCGGATCATGAACGGGCCGTAGTTGCCGTAGTCGGCCGGCCACCAGTCCCGGGAGGTGGTGAGGACCTCCTGGATGTCCCGCTTCACCGCCGGGAGGTCGAGGGCGGCGAAGGCCTTCGCGTAGTCGAAGTCCCCGCCGAGCGGGTTGGCGACGGCGGGGTTCTTGGCAAGGATCTTGAGATTGAGCCGGTCCGGCCACCACTGGCGGTTCCCGCCGCCCTGGGTGGGGTGCGGCGCGCGCCCGTGATTCACCGGGCAACCTTCCGCATTCGCCTCTGCGCCGGTCGCATCGTGGATGTCAGACATGGGAATCCTTCCCTCACAAGGCGGATCACGGTGTCTTCTCTGGCTGCCTGCGGCAGGTGTTGCCGCTGCGCACCGCAGCGACGGGAGCCACCTGCCGTTGCTACCCAGGCTAGCGCCGGAGCCGATCCTACGATGGACGGAATCCAAGTCAAGAAAGCCACCAAGCCCATATCCGATCGGGTTCCGGAGGGCGCAGGATGTGTATTGGTAAACTCCGGTCTTCCCCTTGACCTGAATAGGTGAACCGATATGAGTGACCTGCTGGAGCGGCTGCGCGGGCGCGGTTGGCGCCTCACGTCCCAGCGGCGTGTCGTGGCCGAGGTCCTGGACGGCGACCACGTGCACCTGACCGCGGACGAGGTGCACGCCCGGGCGGCCGAGCGCCTCCCTGAGATCTCCCGGGCGACGGTCTACAACACGCTCGGCGAGCTGGTCACCCTCGGCGAGGTCGTCGAGGTCGCCACCGACGGGCGCGCCAAGCGCTACGACCCCAACGCGCACCACCCGCACCAGCACCTGGTCTGCACCGGCTGCGGCGCCATCCGCGACGTCCACCCGCTCGGCAACCCGCTCGCCGACCTCCCGGCCGAACAGCGCTTCGGGTTCACCGTCTCCCAGGCCGAGGTCACCTACCGGGGGCTCTGCCCGGCCTGCGCGGGCTGACCGGGCCCTCCCGGCCGCCGCCCGGCCGGTGCGGCTACCGCCAGCGGACGCGCAGGTCCTTCAAACCGTTCTGGAAGTTGGAGACCAGCCGCCTCGGCGCCGGACCGGGGGCGAGTTCCAGACCGGGCAGGGCGGTGACGGTCCGGCGGAGCAGCGCCGACATCTGGATCCGGGCGAGCCGCGCCCCCACGCAGAAGTGCGGGCCGAACCCGAAGCTCACATGGTCGTTCGGCGCGCGGGTGATGTCCAGACGGTCCGGGTCAGGGAAGACCGCCTCGTCCCGGTTGGCCGAGGCGTGGTAGACCACCACCTTGTCGCCGCCCCGGATCGGCTGCCCGGCCAGCACCGTGTCCCGGGTGGCGGTCCGCCGGAACTCCAGCACCGGCGGCCAGAACCGGAGCAGCTCCTCCACCGCCGACCCGGTCAGGTCCGGCCGCCGGACCAGCCGCTCGTACTGCTCGGGGTGGGTGAGCAGGGAGTACAGGCCGCCGGGCAGGCCGTTGCGCAGCGTCTCGTTGCCGGCGACGCCGAACAGGAAGAACATCGTCTCGAACTCGCTGGCGCCCAGGCCGGCTTCGAGCATCCGGGCGACCATGCTGCCCTGCGGCGGCTGTTCGGCGAGCGCGTGGGCGTACGCGAACATGTCGGCGAGGGCGGCGCGGGAGCGCGGGTTGACCGGGCGGCCGTCGGGGGTGGTCAGGGCGGCGGGGCGGCGGTCGAGCGCGGCCCTTCCCGTCGCGGAGAGCCGGGACGGGTCGGCCGTGCCGGACCGGGCGTGGTCGGGGTCCTGGTAGCCGATCACCCGGTTCGACCAGTCGACCAGCAGCTGCCGGTCCTGCTCGGGCACGCCCAGGATCCGCGCCAGCGTCCACACCGGCAGATCGGCGGCCAGCGGCACGAAGTCGGCCTCGCCCGACGGGCGGACCGCCGCGACGAGTTCGGCCGCGCGCCGCTCGATGTCGGCAGTCAGCTCGTGCAGCGCGCGCGGGGTGAAGGCGGCGGCGACGGCCCGGCGCAGCCGGGAGTGGTCGGGCGGGTCCTGGTTGAGCATCATCGTGCGGGCGAAGGCCAGGTCGGCGGGCGTGTCCGGGTCCCGGATCTGGGTCGCGCCGAGGTGGGAGGAGAACAGCTCGGGGCCGCGCAGCACGTGCTTGACGTCGGCGTGCCGCAGCACCGCCCAGTAACCCGGCCCGGCTGGCCACTCCCCCACCGCCGGCTCCTCCACCCAGCAGACCGGTGCTTCGGCCCGTAGCTCACGGAACATGTCGTACGGGACGCCCTCGGCGTAGGTGGCGGGGAGGAAGATCCGGTTCACGTGCGCCTGGTCGGGGGTCACGTGGACGGACGGTACGGGAGAACCGTCCGGATGTCATGACGTCAGGATGCCGTGGAGAAGGAAGAGTTGTCCGAGCCGAGCGGGCGAAGCGGTCCGCCGGACCGCCTCCGCCGCGCCGGCGCGCAGGAGTTCGTACCGGCGGCCGGTGCCGGCGGGTCAGCGGGGTGGGGCCGTCCAGGAGAGCAGGAGGCGAAGGGCGTCGTCGGAGGGGGTGTCCGGGTCGGGGGTGTAGGTGATGAGGGCCTGGCCGGGGTCGTCGGCGGGGCGGAGGGTGTCGTAGGCGAGGTCGAGGGTGCCGGCCAGCGGGTGGTGGAAGACCTTGCGGCCGGAGGTCTTGTCGGCGACCGGGTGTTCGGCCCAGAAGTGGTGGAACTCCTCGCTGGAGAGGCAGAGTCGGCCGACCAGTCCGGCGAGCAGGGGGTCGTCGGGGCGGCGGCCGGCTTCGAGGTGGAGGAAGGCGACGTTCTCCCGGGCGCAGGTCGCCCAGTCTCCGTAGAGCTCGCGGGACGCCGGGTCGAGGAAGGTGATGAGGGCGATGTTGCGCTCCTCGGCCGGCAGGGCGCCGTAGTCGCCGAAGAGTGCGGCCGCGGCGTGGTTCCAGGCGAGGATGTCCATCCGGTGGCCCATGACCACGGCCGGGGTGTGGTCCAGCCGGTCGAGCAGGCGCAGCAGGGACGGGCGGGGCTGCTGGCGGGCGGCGGGGCGGCGCGGCCGGGTGGCGGGGCGGGCAAGGCGGTGAAGGTGGCCGGACTCGTCGGGGGCCAGCCTGAGCGCCCGGGCGACGGCGTCGAGGACGGATTCCGACGGGTTGCCGACCCGGCCCTGTTCGAGCCGGGTGTAGTAGTCGACGCTGACGCCCGCCAGGTGGGCGAGTTCCTCGCGGCGCAGTCCGGCGACCCGGCGGCGCCCGCCGTAGTCGGGGACGTCGACGTCCTCGGGCCGCAGCCGGGCGCGGCGGGTACGGAGGAATTCGCTCAGGGCGCTGCTCGGGTTCACGGTGCCGATTCTGCCCCGGGCGGGCGTCCCCGTGCCTGGTCCTGGCAGGACCAGGCACGGCTCCGGGCGGCCCCGGGCGGCTCCGGGCGGCCCCGGGCGGCTCAGCGCGGCTCAGCCGGTCAGGGAGGGGAAGGCGGGGACCAGGCCGCCGTCGATCGTGATGTCCTGGCCGGTGATGTACGAGGACCGGTCGGACAGCAGGAAGGCGACGGTCTCGGCGACGTCCTCGGCGGTGCCGAGCCGGCCGAGCGGGACCTGGGCGCGGATCGGATCGTGGTCGGCCGGGTCCGGAACCGCCGCGTGGAACATCCCGGTGACGATGTAGCCGGGGCTGACCGAGTTGACCCGGATCCCGCACCCGGCGAGTTCGCTGCCGAGGGTGCGGGCGAGGCTGAGGACGGCGCCCTTGGTGGCCGCGTAGACGGCGGCGCCGGGCAGGCCGCGGTGCGGGGTCCAGGAGGCGTTGAGGACGACCGAACCGCCGCCGGCCGCGTCGAGCAGCGGCAGGGCGTGCCGGACGGTGAACAGGACGCCCTTGAGGTTGACGCCCACGATCCGGTCGAAGTCGGCCTCGGTCACCTCCTCCAGCGGCTGGAAGCCGGCCACGCCCGCGTTGGCGAACACGCCGTCGAGCCTGCCGTACCGCTCGTTCACGGTGTCGGCCAGGCGGGCGAGGTCGGCCGGGACGGCGGCATCGGCGCGGACGGTGAGCAGCCGGTCGGCGGCGTCGAGCTGCCGGGCGGCGCGGGCGAGCCGGGCGTCGTCACGGCCGGTGACGACGACCCGGGTGCCGGAGTCGAGGAGGCGGCGGGCGGTGGCGAGGCCCATGCCGCTGGTGCCGCCGGTGACGAGGACGACGGGGTCCACGGGGCCGGAGGGGTCGGACGGGCCGGACGGGCCGGACGGGCCGGACGGGGTGCGGTTCGCGTTCATGGGCCCACCCTCGGCGCGGGGCGGGGGCCGGTACCAGGCCCGCCCCGACCCTGGGTCCGGCAGGACCACCCGGGCCGACGGGCGGCCCACCCGGCTGCCGGGCGGCCGCCCGCAGGTGCCGGGGAGTCACCCGCAGGTGCCGGGGAGTCACCCGCTGGTGCCGGGCGGTCACCCGGGTGCGGCAAAACCGTGCGCCGGGTGGGGAATCGAGGCGGTCACCACGTGGTTGGGCCAAGGCGACGAGCCAGTACGGACTCACCCACGAGGGGCTTCCCATGAAGATCGGCATCATCGGCGCGGGCAACATCGGCGGCAATCTCACCCGGCGGCTGACGGCCCTGGGGCATGACGTCTCGGTGGCCAACTCGCGCGGCCCGGAGACGCTGGGGGCGCTGGTCGAGGAGACCGGCGCGAAGGCGGTGACGGTCGGCGAGGCGGCCCGGGGCGCGCAGGTCGTGGTGGTCACCGTTCCGCTGAAGAACGTGCCCGACCTGCCCTCCGGGCTGTTCGACGGCGCCGCCGAGGGCGTCGCCGTGATCGACACCGGCAACTACTACCCGAAGGAGCGCGACGGCCGGATCGACGCGATCGAGGACGGTGGCCTGACGGAGAGCCGCTGGACGGAGCAGCACCTCGGCCACCCGGTGGTGAAGGTGTTCAACGGCACCTACGCGCAGGACCTGGTGGAGCGCCCGCTCCCGGCGGGCGCGCCGGAGCGGCTGGCCGTGCCGGTGTCGGGGGACGACGAGGCGGCCAAGCGGGTCGTCCGGGCGCTGGTCGACGAGCTGGGCTTCGACACGGTGGACGCGGGCGGGATCGACGACTCCTGGCGCCAGCAGCCCGCCACGCCGGTGTACGGGCTGCGCGCCGGGGTCGAGGCCGTGACCCGGGCGCTCGCGGAGGCGTCCCCCGAGCGCCCGGAGGCCCACCGGGCCTGACCGTCAGCCGGGCCTGAGCGTCAGCCGGGCCCGAGCGTCAGGCGAGTCTGCGCGCCCCGTCGGCCGGGACGGCGGTGAGGGTGCGCGGCTCGCGGTACCCGGCGGCACGGAAGGCCGCGGTGACGGCGGCGGCGACGTGCTCGGCCCCGGCGGCGTCCACCAGGGCGATCACGGAGCCGCCGAAGCCGCCGCCGGTCATCCGCGCGCCGTGGGCGCCGGCGGCCACGGCGGCCTCGACGGCGAGGTCGGTCTCCGGGCAGGAGACCCGGTAGTCGTCGCGCAGCGAGGCGTGGCCGGCGGTGAGGATCGGGCCGATCGCGGCGGGGTCGCCGGCGTCCAGGTGGGCGACGGCGGCTTCCACCCGCGCGTTCTCGGTGACCACGTGGCGCACCAACGGACCGAGTTCCGGCGGGAGTTCGGACAGCGCGCCGGCGAGCCCGGCCGGGTCCAGCGAGCGCAGCGCGGGCAGCCCGAGCAGGGCGGCGGCCCGTTCGCAGCCGGCCCGCAGGGCGGCGTAGGCACCGTCGCCGAGGTCGTGCTTCACCCGGGTGTCCAGGACGAGCAGGGCGAGGCCCGCCGCCGCGAGGTCGACCGGGACCTGGCGCATGGTCACGTCCCGGCTGTCCAGGAAGAGCGCGGCGCCCGGGCGGCAGCACATCGAGGCCATCTGGTCCATGATCCCGCAGGGCACGCCGACGAAGGCGTTCTCGGCCCGCTGGGCGAGCAGGGCGAGTTCGGTGCCGGACAGGCCCAGCCCGTACAGGTCGTCGTAGGCGGTGGCGACGACGCATTCCAGGGCCGCCGAGGAGGAGAGCCCGGCGCCGCCGGGGACGTCGCTGTCGAGCCGGATGTCCGCGCCGCCGATGCGGTGCCCGGCCTCGCGCAGCGCCCACACCACGCCGGCGGGGTAGGCCGACCAGCCCGGCACCGCGCCGGGGGCGAGGTCGGCGAGCCGCAGTTCGGTGACCGGTCCGCGGCCCTGGGCGGACCAGAGCCGCAGCAGCCCGTCGTCCCGGCGGGCGGCCTGGGCGCGGACGGTCTGCGGGATGGCGATCGGCAGGACGTACCCGAGGTTGTAGTCGGTGTGCTCGCCGATCAGGTTCACCCGACCGGGGGCGGCCCACTCCCCTTCGGCGGGGCGGCCGTAGAGCCCGGCGAAGGTGTCCGGGGTGCCCGGGGTGTCCTGGGTGTCAGCGGCCGGTACGGGGTTCACGGAGTTCAGGGGGTTCACTGGGCTACCTCCCGCAGCCGGCGGGCCGCGTCCTCGGGGGTGACGTCGTTGACGAAGGCGTCCATGCCGGATTCCACGCCGGCCAGGTACTTGAGCTTGTCGGCGGTGCGCCGGATGGTGAACAGCTCCAGGTGCAGGGCCAGTTCGTCGCGCAGGCCGGCCGGCGCCTGGTGCCAGGCGGAGATGTACGGGGTGCGTCCGGTGCCGAAGAGCCGGTCGAATCGGCGCAGCAACTCCAGGTAGACGGACGGGAATTCGGCGCGCTGCCGCTCGTCCAGGGCGGTCAGGTCGGGCACCCGGCGGTGCGGGAGGAGGTGGACCTCGTACGGCCAGCGGGCGGCGTACGGGACGAAGGCCGTCCAGTGCTCGCCGGAGAGCACGACCCGTTCGCCGTGGGCGCGTTCGGCGGCGAGGAGGTCGTCGGAGAGGTTGCGGCCGGTGTCGGCGCGGTGCGCGGTGGCGCGGGCGGCCATCCGGGCGGTGCGCGGGGTGGTGAAGGGGAAGGCGTAGATCTGGCCGTGCGGGTGGGCGAGGGTGACGCCGATCTCGGCGCCCCGGTTCTCGAAGCAGTAGACCTGCCGCACGCCCGGCAGGGCGGAGAGTTCGGCGGTGCGGTCGGTCCAGGCGTCCAGGACCAGGCGGGCCCGTTCGGGCGTGAGGTCGGCGAAGGAGGCGTCGTGGTCGGCGGTGAAGCAGACCACCTCGCAGCGGCCGGCGCCGGGGCCGCCGGTCCACAGGCCGTCGGCCCCGTGGACGGGTGCGGCCGGCGGTCCGGCGAGCGAGGGGAAGCGGTTCTCGAACACCGCCACCTGGTAGTCCTCGGCCGGGATCTCGCTGAGCCGGCCGTCGCGGGACGGGCAGAGCGGGCACTCCTCGGCCGGGGGCCGGTAGGTGCGGGCCTGGCGGTGCGCGGCGACGGTGACCCAGTCGCCGGTGGCCGGGTCGAGCCGGACCTCGGAGCCGGGGGCCCGCGGGTCCAGCGGGCGCTCGTCGCGGGTGTTCCGGGGGACGGCGGGGCCGCGGTCGTAGTAGATCAGCTGGCGACCGTCCGCGAGTGCGGTCACGGTCCTGCTGGTGGGCTGGGTCAGGGTCGTCCCGGACATGGCCTCGATTCTCCCGTCTCGTTCCGACAAAAATCCGACATGAATCAACAATCTCGAACACTATCCAACAGGACCGGCTGTCCGGAAGCGTCCGCCGCCTGCCATGATGGCGGGGGCCGCACCGGGCGGCCCGTCACCGCCCCGAGGAGGGACCCCCGATGGCAGACAGCGCCCAACCGCTCGCCGGGCAGCGCCGCGTGCTGATCCTGGAGCAGGTCCGCGCGCGCGGCGGGGTCCGGGTGACCGAGCTGGTCCGCGACCTCGGGGTGTCCGACATGACCGTCCGCCGCGACCTGGACGCCCTGGCCCGTCGCGGCCTGGTGCACAAGGTGCACGGCGGCGCGGTACGGGTCGAGGCGCCCGCCAGCGGCGAGCCCGGGTTCGAGACCAAGGCGCACTGGGAACTGCCCGCCAAGGAGGCGATCGCCCGGGCCGCCGCCGCACTGGTGCCGCCCGGCTCGGCGGTCGCCCTGTCCGGCGGGACGACCACCTTCGCCGTCGCCCGCCGGCTGCGCGCGGTCGAGGGCCTCACCGTGGTGACCAACTCACTGCGGATCGCCGACCTCCTCGAACAGCCCGACGAGGACGGCACCCCCGCCACCGCCACGGTGATCCGCACCGGCGGCGTCCGGACGCCCTCGGACGCCCTGGTCGGGCCGGTGGCCGACCAGGCGATCCGCTCCCTGCACGTCAACCTGCTGGTCCTGGGCTGCCACGGCCTCTCCCCCGAGGCCGGGCTGACCACCCCCAACCTCGCAGAGGCGGAGACCAACCGCGCCTTCCTGCAGTCCGCCCGCCGGGTGGTCGTGGTGGCCGACCACACCAAGTGGAACGCGGTCGGCCTGGCCTCCTTCGCCGCCCTGGACGGGCTGGACGTCCTGGTCACCGACGACGCCCTGCCCGCCGAACAGCGGGCGGCGGCCGCCCGGCTGGTCGGCGAGCTGATCGTCGCGCCGACCAGCGACTCCGACTGACGGACCGGCGGTTGACAGCCCGACGGCCGGCGGCCCGACGGCTTACGGCCCGGCGACCGGCCTCAACCACCGGCCGCAGGCCCGCCGCTGCTCCCCCGCACCACCAGCTCCGTCGCCAGCTCCAGCCCCGCCACCGGCGCCGCCTCCCCCCGCACCTGGTCGAGCAGCCGCCCGACCAGCGCCCCGGCGATCGCCCGCAGCGGCAGCCGGACCGAGGTCAGCGCGGGGTGCAGATGGCGGCAGAGCGGAGTGTCGTGGAAGCCGGTGACGGCCACCCCGCCGAGCCCGACCGCCAGGCCCTCCGCCCGGACCGCCTCGTACACGTCCAGCGCCGCCAGATCGCTGCCCGCCGCGACGGCGGTCGGCCGGTCCGGCCCGCGCAGCAGCGCCCGGACGGCGGCGACCGCCGACGGCCCGGCGGCCGGAGCGGGCAGACCGGGCAGCGCCGCCGGGGAGACCGGAGCAGCCGGGAAGACCGGCACCGCCGACAGGCCCAGCCGGTGCGCCTCGGCGAGGAAGCCCGCCCGCCGCGCCGCCATCCAGGGCAGTTCCTCGGCCGCCCCGAGGTAGCCGACCCGGCGGTGTCCGAGCGCCGCCAGGTGCCGTACCACCGCCGCCATCGCCGCCTCGTTGGCGATGTCCACCCAGTGCTGCGGCTCCCCCGGGCCGGTGCGCCCGAAGCTGACGAAGGGGACGCCGAGCCGGGCGACGTGCGCGATCCGGGCGTCCCGGGCGAGCACGTCCGCCAGCACCAGCCCGTCGACCTGACGGGCCGCCACCAGTTCGTCGATCGCGGCCGTCGGGTCCCCCGCCGGCGGGGCGGGCCGGAACAGCAGCACCCGCTGCCCCTCGGCCCCGGCCGCGTCGACCAGGGCCTCCAGGAAGCCGGCCATCAGCGGGTTGGGGTCGAGCGGGTCGTCCACCGGGGCGAGGTAGCCGAGGGTGCGCCGGGCGCCGCTGCGCAGCGAGCGGGCCGACTGGTCGGGCTGGTAGCCGAGTTCGCGGATCGCGGCGGTGACCCGCGCCAGGGTCTCCGGGCGGACCCGGTGCGGGGCGTTGAGCGCGTTGGAGACGGTCTGCCGGGAGACCCCGGCCGCACGGGCGACGTCCTCGATGGTGGTGGCGCCGCGGCGCGGTCGGTGCGGTCCCTCGGACATCCGGTTCTCCAAGCGTGGCCAGGCCCTCGGGGCGGGGTCGACGACCGTACGGCGATCGACGACCGTACAGGGGTCGACGACCGTACAGGGGTCGCCGGCCGCACGGGAGCCGACGGCCGTACGGGGTTCGGTGACCGTACGGTGTCGGTGACCGTACGGGTCAGCGGCGGTGCAGGGTCAGCAGCCCGCCGCGCGGCACCGGGATCGGCTCCGCCCGGTCCAGCCCGACCTCGCCCTGCCGGACGATACGCCCCCGGGCGTCCTGCACGGTGGCCGAGACCGTCCCGCTGCCGCCGGTGAGCCGGACGTCCGGGTCGGCGTCCGCGTTGGCCACCAGCAGGGTGTGCCAGCCGTCGCCGGAGGCGTCCACCGGCAGGGCGGCGTAGCGGGCCACCGCGATGGTGCCGTCGCCGCGCGCGGTGACCATCGGGTAGCCGAGGTCCGGGCGGGCCGGGAGCAGTTCGCCGAGTTGCAGGGTGGCGGTGTGGTCGCGGAAGACGCCGAGCCAGAAGGCGATCGCCTCGCGCTGCCCGTCGTTCTGCGCGGTGAGGTCGACGGAGATCTGCGGGACCGAGAACAGCACGTTGATCAGGTGGCAGGCGACCTGCTCCGGCGGCTCGGCCGGGTGCCACATCAGCATGTCGGCGTGGACCGGGACGGGCCCGGCGGCGAGCCGCACGTCGATCGTCCGCTGCCGGTTCTCCTGCGGGCTGAGCGGGCAGTCGGTGGCGCGGACCATGGTGGCGTACGGCCACAGTCCGGGGCTGACGTAGGGCTGGCGGTGCTCGATCATCGCCTCCGGGTTCGCGGCGCTGATCCGGCCGCGGATGGCCGCGAGCAGCCGCTCGACGCCCTCGTCGACGCTCGCGCAGTCCGCCTCGGGGCCGGCCTCCGGCGCGTCGTCGCGCTCGGCGGCGCGGGCGAACCAGTCGACGAAGTCGACCTTGAGGCCGTCCATGCCCCACTCCTCGACGGCGCGGGCGAGCCGCTCGGTGAGGAAGTCGCGGACCTCGGGGTAGCGGGGGTCGGCGACGATCGCGCCCATGTGGGCGGCGTCGGCGAGCGCGTGCCGGCCGATCCGCTGGTAGGCGGCGCTGTCCTTGCCGATGAACGGCAGCGCGTACCAGAGCAGGTAGCGGACGCCGAGGTCGTGCACCCGCCGCACGTGGGCGGCGGTGTCGGGCAGCGAGACCGGCTCCCAGTCGCCGCAGTGGGCGTAGCCGCGGGTGCGGTCGGCGGTCATCCAGCCGTCGTCCACGATGATCACGTCCATGCCGAGTTCCTTGCCGAGTGCGGCCTGGGTCTCGACGCCCTTGGGCGAGACGTCCTGGTGCATCGAGTACCAGGTGGAGTAGGCGGGGCGGCGGGCCGCCTCGGGGATGTCGACCGTCAGGCCCTCGCCCCACCAGGCGGCGAGGTCGGCCAGGGCCCGCCCGAAGTGCCGGCGCGAGGTGTCGATCCGGACGGTGAGCCGGCCGGCGGCCTGGACCCAGAACCGGAAGTCCCCGGTCTCCTCGACCACTCCGGACCCGGCCAGCACGTCCGGGCGCCCGGCGGCGAAGGCACAGAGCGCGACGTCCCCGGTGCCGACCAGCGCGCCGATCGGCGCGCCGTTGGCCAGGCCGGTGCGGCGCGGGGCGCTCCAGGCGGCGGGCAGCCAGCCGGTGCCGCGCGGTTCGGGCGTCCAGAGGGCAGTGGCGTCGACGCAGGGGACGCGCCACTCGATCCGGACGTCCCCCTTCCCCTCGGTGCTCACCTCGACGATGCCGTCGGCCACCCCGCGGGCCGTCGCCGTTCCGCTCACCCGCAGGTCCAGGCCCTCGGCGTAGAGCGGGCGCAGGCCGTCGGCCGCGGCGGGGGCGTGCGGTTCCCAGATCTCGGTCATGCTCAGCCTTTCGTGGCGCCGGCCAGCAGGCCGGAGATGAACTGCCGTTGGAGGACCAGGAAGAGGACCATCATCGGCAGGGTGGACAGCGCGGTGCCGGAGAGGATCGCGCCGTAGTCGGTGTTGCTCTTGTTGCCGTGCAGGGTCGCGAGGGCGACCGGCAGGGTGTGCATGTCGGGGCTGCGCAGGGCGATCAGCGGCCAGACGAACTGGTTCCAGGAGCCCAGGAAGAGGAAGATCGACAGGGCGGCCAGCACCGGCCGCATCACCGGCACCACCACGCTGAACAGCACCCGGAGTTCGCCCGCGCCGTCGACCCGGGCGGCGTCCAGGAGTTCGTCCGGCAGGCTGCTCAGCGACTGCCGCATCAGGAAGATGGCGAAGGGCACGCACAGGCCGGGGAGGATCAGCGCCTGGTAGGTGTCCAGCAGACCGAAGTCCATCATCATCTTGAACAGCGGTACCAGCACGACCTGTTCGGGGACCACGAGGGTGGAGAGCAGCAGTCCGAAGAGCAGGGTGCGGCCGCGGAAGCGGAACTTGGCGAAGGCGTAGCCCGCGAGCAGCGCGACGACGAGCGCCCCGACGGTCTGCACCCCCGCCACCAGCAGGGAGTTGCCCACCACCCGGAGCAGGCCGATCTTGTCCTGGAGGTGGCCCAGGTTCTCGCCGAGGCTCCCGCCGGGCAGCAGCTTGGGCGGCCAGTCGAAGACCTCGGTGTCCTTGCGGGTGGCGGAGACCACCAGCCAGTAGAAGGGGGCGATCGACAGCCCGGTGATGCCGGCCAGGAAGAAGGTCAGCGGCCAGCCGCGCAGCTTCTTGAGGCTCAGGAGCTCGCGGTTCGCGCGCTCGGGGCTCGGACGCCGGGGGTCCGCGCGCCGGGGGTCCACGCTGGGGTCAACGGTCTTGGAGGTCACTTCTCGCGCTCTCCCATCAGGCGCATCTGGGCCGCGCCGAGCACCGACACGAGCAGGGTGAGCGCGTAGGCGATGGCGGAGGCGTAGCCGAAGTCGAAGTACCGGAAGCCGTTCTGGTACAGGTACATGGAGACGGTCAGGGTCGCGTTGTCCGGTCCGCCGCCGGTCAGCACGTACGGCTCGTCGAAGAGCTGGAGCGTGCCGATGGTCGAGAGCACGACCGTGAACAGCAGCACCGGGCGCAGCGCGGGGACGGTGACGGCGGTGAAGCGGCGGATCGGGCCGGCGCCGTCGACCATCGCGGCCTCGTACAGCTCCTTGGGGATGGACTGGAGGCCGGCGAGGTAGATGACGGCGTTGTAGCCGGTGTAGTGCCAGGTGAGCACCAGGACGACGGCCATCCGGGCCCAGACGGGCTGGCCCAGCCAGTCGACGGAGGGCAGGCCGACGGCGTTCAGCGCCCAGTTGACCGCGCCGTCGTCGGACTTGAGCAGGTAGGCGAACATCACGCCGGTGGCGACCAGGCCGGTGACCGAGGGCATGAAGACGCCGAGCCGCCACACCGTACGCCAGCGCACCAGCGCGGAGTTGATGCCGACGGCCATCAGCAGGGCCAGTCCGAGCATCAGCGGGACCTGTACGACGAGGATCTCGCCGGTGTTGCGCAGGGCCGTCCAGAACAGCGGATCGTCCAGCAGGCGACGGTAGTTGGCCAGTCCGGCGTTGCGGGTGGCGGTGCCGGATCCGGTGGTGAAGGACAGCAGCAGCGAGTCGACGACCGGGTAGGCCTTGAACACGCCGAAGGTGAGCAGGGCGGGGGCGAGCAGCAGGTACGGCACGGCGGTGCGGCGCCAACGGCGGGGGCCGGCGGGCTTCTTCGCGAGCACCGAGGACCGGCCGGACGGGCCGCCGGGCGCGATCAGGGACGGACGGGCGGGCGGGCCGGCGGTGCTCATACGAGGCCGCGCCCGGTCTGCTGGGCGAGCTGCTTGGCGGCGTCCTGGAGGACGGCGGCGGGGTCGGCGCCCTTGAGGAACACCTTGGTCTGGGCGTCGCTGACGAGCTTGAGGGCGCGGGCGTAGTCGCTGGAGTAGTTGGTGGGGTCGCCGCCCTCGGTGGCGAGGTCGGTGAAGGTCTTGAGCACCGGCTGACCGCCGTAGAAGGCGCTCGGGGTGGAGTACATCGGGTCGCTGTAGGCCTCGGTGAGAGCCGGGAAGACACCGCCCGCGTTGAACATCGTGTTGACCGAGGCGGGGCGGGTGAGCGCGTACTCGACGAACTTCCAGGCGGCGCGGCGGCGCGGGCTGGAGGCGGCGACGGCCAGGTGGGTGGAGTTGACCAGGGCGGTGCGCTTGCCGCCGGGGGTGACCGCCGGGGGCTTGGTGAGGCGCCAGTTGCCGCTCTGGTCGGGGAACTTCTTCTCCAGGTAGTGGGCGACCCAGGTGGGCATCGCGGCCACCGCGAGCTTGCCGGTCTTCATCACCGGCGGCCAGCTCTGGACGCCGGGGGTGTCGCCGATCAGCCCGGCCTCGTCCAGCCGCTTGATGATGGTCAGGGCGCGCACGGCCGGCTCCGAGGCAACGGTGATCTTGCCCTGGAGGTCGAAGTAGAAGGCGCCCTGGAGCTGCATCAGGCCCTGGAGGAAGTCCAGGTCGGGGGTGGGGTTGGCGGCCCGGTTGACACCGATCAGCGCGACGCCGGGGTTGGCGGCCTTGAAGCGGTCGGCGACGGCGAGCAGGTCGTCCCAGGTGGCGAAGGTCTCGGGGTCGATGCCCGCCTTGTCGAAGTAGTCCTTGCGGTAGAAGAAGCCCAGCGCGTTGACCTCCCAGGGCAGCGCGTAGGCGTGGCCGTCCTTGCCGGTGACGACCGGCCACAGGCCCTTGGCGAACTTGTCCTTGTGAGCGTCGGCGCCGAGGGCGGAGAGGTCGGCGAGGCCGCCGGGGAACTTCTCCTGGTAGCCGGGGAGGTAGTCGCAGCCGATGTGCAGGACGTCGCCGAGGCCCTGGCCGCCGGCCGCCATGCCGACGGTGATCTTGTCCCAGATGGCGGGCTCGCCGATGTCCTGGACGTCGACCTTGATCCCCGGGTTGTCCTTCTCGAAGGCCGGGACGATCCCGCGCAGGGCGTCGGCGGCGGTGGCCCAGGACCAGACGGTGATGGTGCCGGTGTCGGCGTCCCCGCCCGAGGCGTTCCCCGAGCCGGAGCCGCCGCAGGCCGCGAGGGTGCCGCCGCCGGCCAGGGCCAGCAGGCCCGCTCCGGAGGCGCGGAGCAGATCGCGTCGGGAAAGGTGTGACATTGCATTCCTCTCGATGGGGCGGCGCCGGAAGGCAGGGAGAGCAAGGGGAGGGTGGGTGGCGCTCGCTGATTTGAACGTTCAAACACACAAAACAAACCAGAACCAAACACGTTCCAACGAGCGGGTCACAGCAAACGCCCGCCCTCCCCGTGCCGTCAAGACCTGGGCACGGGAAGGACGGGCTCCGCAACCGTTCCGTTATCAGCCGGGCAGCTCAGGATGCCTCTGCCCCGGCCGGTGGCGGGGAGGCCGCCCTGCACACGTAGATCGGGTGAGGGTCGAGCCCGACGAACGCGACCGCCCCCACCGCGCCGAATCGGTACAGCCGGTGGGCGATCCGCCCGGCGGCGCGGGGGCCGAACTGGTCGGCGAGACAGTCGGCCTGGTCGGCGTCCAGCGGGAGCAGCGCGAGGCCGGCCCGGAGGACGTCCAGGGCGTCGAAGAGACTGGCGAAGGTGGTGGGCCCGGTGAAACCCACGATCTCGACGGTCACGGAGAAGGGGAGCCCGTCGCTCACTGCGCGCCGCCCTCTCCGATCGGCGCCCACGCGGACCTGCGATGGCGGGGCAGACGGCGGGGGTGCGAGCTGGCGAGGCTGGGTGGCTTCTTCAACGTTCCGGGCATGGCGGGGCTTCCTCCGGGCGTGGCTCGCAGTAGGCGGCGTCGGCCAGGAACGGGCATGGAAGTGCCCAGGTGGCCACCCGTCAGATCGCCGTGAGCGAGCAGTCGGACTACTGCCCGTAGTCTGCCCAAGACGCTCAGCAATCTGCAAGACTTCATTTTGGGGCATTCGAATGATGTAACTCATTTGGTTGACATTCATTGCGAAGCGGGCATGCAGGTGCTTTCATTTCGAGCGCTGACGGTGCTTCATACTGGAAGCCAGGAAGGGGAAGGCCATGCCGGAAGGGTCAACTGGATCAACGGTGCCGCGCAGGCAACTCGGGCGGTACCTGCGCGATCTGCGCAACCAATCGCGATTCACGGTGCGGGCGGCGGCTCGCAGCCTGGAGTGGTCGGAAGCGAAGATGTGGCGCATCGAAAGCGGTCACACGTCCTTGCGAAGCCTCGACGTCGAGGCCATGTGCAAGGTCTACGGCGCGCCCGCCGAACTGACCGAGGCCCTGATGGGGCTGGCGAAGGAGACCAAGGCCCGGGGCTGGTGGCACGCCTACGGGGATGTCATCCCGGAGGGGTTCGACCTCTTCATCGGGCTGGAAGAGGCGGCTTCGAAGATCGCCTGGTATGAGAGCGAGTTGGTTCCCGGCCTGTTGCAGACCGAGGACTACTCACGTGTGATCATGCGAGCGCACAACCCTCGCGAGGACGAAGACGAGATCGAGCGACGAGTCCACCTGCGCTCGGCTCGCCAGGTGCTTCTCACCAGGGTCACCGATCCGCCGGTCTTCGACGTCGCGCTCAATGAGGCGGTACTACGGCGTCCCATCGGTGGCGACAAGGTCATGGCCGGGCAGCTCGCCCACCTGCTGGAGGTAGGCGAGCTGCCCAACGTCACCCTCAAGGTGGTCCCGTTCAAGACGGGTCTGCACCTGGGCGTCCTGACAGGCCCGTTCGGAATCCTGCGCTTCCCGCTCAACGGCGACGGTTCCGAGTCGGAGCCACCGACCGTCTACGCGGACGGCTACACCGGCGACCTGTATCTGGACAAGCCCAACGAAGTGGAACGCTACGACGCGGCGTTCACGAACATCTGGGAGACGGCGCTCAGTGAGCAGGCGTCGAAACAGCTGATCTCCGAAGTGGCAGGAAGCTATGGACACGGTTGATCTGACAGGAGCGGTGTGGTTCAAGTCCACCCGCAGTAACGGACAATCCGCTTGCGTCGAGGTCGCGATCCTCGACGCCAGCGTCGTTCCCGTCCGGGACTCCAAGGACCCCAGCGGGCCGGCACTCGTCTTCCCCACCGATGCCTGGACGGCGTTCGTCACCGCCATCAAGGCCGACGAACTCCCGCACACCTGACAGAGGTTGCGCGGGAAGTCGGCCGACCGACTTCTCGCGCAGATCGCAAAGGAACTCGAATGATCGACCCGGGTCGGGACAGCCTGAAGCGCGCGGCGTGGCGGAAAAGCAAGTTCAGTGGCAATCAGGGCAACTGCGTCGAGGTCGCCGACGGCTTTTCCGGCGTCGTCCCCGTCCGGGACTCCAAGGACCCCAGCGGGCCGGTGCTCGTCTTCCCCGCCGATGCCTGGACGGCGTTCGTCACCGCCATCAAGGCCGACGAACTCCCGCACACCTGACAGAGGTTGCGCGCGAAGTCGGCCAGGCCGATCTATCCGGTCGGCCTGCGTGGGAAGTCGGCTGAACCGACTTCCCACGCAGCTCGGATCAGAGCAGTCCGTCGGTGCCCTCGCACTTCAGGGTGGCGCTGATCGTGCCCTTGGCGCCCAGCAGCTGGTTGACCGGCATGTCGGTGAGCGTGATGGCGTCCTTGGTCCGGGCGGCCGTCGCACCGATCGGGGCCGTTCCGGACCACACGATGGCGTTCGCCGTATCGGCGTCGCCGGTGGTCACCAGCGCGCTCACATTCCCGGCACCGTCGAAGGTGATGATCACACCGGCCTTCGCGGTCCCGGTGTTCTCCGCGGTCAGGACCAGCTTCCCGGACGGGGCCTTGCTCCCGATGCAGGACCCCGCCTCAAGCTGGAAGGTGCCGCCGCCGGTCCCCTTGATGGTCATGGTGTTGGCGCCGGCCGGAGCCGCGCCGCCCGCCGCCGCCGTCGTGGGCGCGGGGGTCGCCGCACCGCCGGCCGGAGCCGAGGCGGCACCGCCCGAAGGCGCCGTGCTCGGCGCGGAAGTCGGCGCGGCGCTCGGCGCGGAGCTCGGTGCGGAAGTGTCCGGAGCAGCGGCCTTCGTCGCCGACGAGGAGGAGGAAGAAGAGGATCCGCAAGCCGAGAGCAGCAGGGCGGAGACGCCGACGATCGCGACGGAGAACACACGTGTCATTCGATTCATGGAGGGAACGTAACGCTCCCGTGTGACAGAACGTCAGTGAATAGCTCACAACTTCGTCTCGAATCGAATCATCGAAGGCACCGGCCCCGGGGCGGCTATGCGGCGCCGCCAGAGCGTGCGGCGCCGCCAGGGCGTGCGGGGCGGGCGGAGCGGGCGAGGGAGTCGGTCAGCCACAGGTAGGACAGGCCGAGCGTGACCGGCTCCCCGCCCGCCTCCGCCACGAGCCGCCAGTAGCGGCGCATCCGCGGGTCGCGGTCGACGGCCACGTAGGCCAGCAGCCGGCCCCTGAACCGCGGGGTGTCGGAGTCGCCGCGGACGGCGGCGTGGGCCGCGACGAACCGGTCGAGTCCCGGGCCCGCCCGGGGCGGCTCACCGGCCCGCACCATGGGCTGGACCAGCGCGCACGCCTCGCCGATCCCGCTCACCAACTCGTCCTCGTCGGCGATCAGTCCGGCTGCCGCCCGCGCCCTGGCCAGCAGGCCGCGGGTCAGCTCCCGGTCGCCGGCCAGGGCGAACAGCTCGGCGAAGGCCAGCACCTGCGGCGGGGTCGGGTCGGCGGGCGGCTCGGGTACGGCGATGGCGACGAACGCGGTGAGCATCGCCTCCGACACCGGGGCGACCATCGCGCGCCTCCAGAAGTCGATCAGCGCGTCCCGGGCGGCTCCCCCGCCCTCCATGGCGGCCAGCAGCTCCAGCCTGGCGGCCCGGTCGGCCGGTCCGGCCTCCTCGACGGCGCGCAGCGAGGCCCGCCGCCAGGCCAGGTCCGCGAGCCGTACGTCGAGCGCGGCCCGCTCGGCCGCGACGGCCTCGGCCACGGAGCGCTCGCCGGCGAGCACCTGCCTGATCGAGGGCAGCCCGAGCCCGACCCTGCGCAGCCGCCGGACCAGGCCGAGCCGCTCCACCGCCGCCCGGTCGAACCTGCGGTGCCCGCCCGTACTGCGCACCGAGTCGATGATGCCCTCGTCGCAGTAGAAGCGGATGGTGCGCACCGGTACGCCGGTCAGCCGGGCCAGGTCGCCGATCCCCGACGTCTCATCGAGCAAAGGCACTTGAACCTCCACTGGACTGGAGTTCCTACCGTACCCGGGTGACCCCCTGAGAGGAGCATCATGACGACGTCGATGCCGGACACCGCACGGCTCGTGGAGGGCCTGCGGGAGCAGACCGGGCGGTTCGCCCGGGCGGTAGCCGGAAGGGACCCGGACACGCCGGTGCCCACCTGCCCGCAGTGGCCGCTGCGCACCCTCGTCGGGCACGTCGGCCAGGAGCACCGGTGGGCGGCCGAACTCGTGCGCGCGGGCGAGCAGTTGCCCGCCCCCGACCCGTGGCTGGCCGATCCCGGCGCGCCGGACGGGTGGGGCCGCTGGCTCCGCGAAGGCGTGGAGGAACTGGTCGACACGATCCGGGAGATCGGCGCGGACACCGGGTTGAACACGTTCTTCGGGCCGAGGCCGGCGGCCTTCTGGCTGCGCAGGCAGCTCGGCGACACCTGCGTCCACCACTACGACGCGGCGCTCGCCACCGGAACCGCGTTCGGGATCGCCGACGACCTCGCGGCCGACGTGATCAGCGAGACCCTGGAGCTGCTGTCCACGCCGGCCTTCGAGACGGTCAGGCCCGCCGTCGCCGGGCTGCGCGGCCGGGGCGAGCGGATCGGGTTCCGGCCGAGGTCCGGGCAGGGCTGGGTGATCACCAGGACGCCCGAGGTGCCGCGGTGGCGGCGCGGGCCGGTCGAAGCCGACGTGGTGGTGTCGGGGGCGGTGGCGGACCTCATGCTGGTGGTCTCCCGCCGCCTCCCGCCGCAGGACCGCCGGGTGTCGGTGACGGGCGACCGGGCCCTGCTGGACCACTGGCTGACCCACACGGCGCTCTGACGGTCCACCGGCCGCGGGGGGAGGTGGGCCCGCCCCCCCCCCCCCCCCGGCCCCCCCGCCGACCCCCCCCCCCCC
>NZ_JBHTRF010000028.1:21626-102769 GCF_042796115.1 Kitasatospora sp. NPDC056446
GGGTGTCGGTCCGGGCCCCCGGGCCCTGGCTCCACCCGGGGCCCCCCCCCCCGCCGCACCGCGGCCCCCCGGCCCGCGGGGCACGCCGCCCCGCCCCCCCTCCCGCGCGGCGCCGCCCGGCTAACGCCCGACCGCCGCCCGGCCACCGCCCGGCTAGCGCCCGACCTCCCGCAGTCGGAAGTCCTCCACCGTCTCCCGCCGGATCAGCAGCCGGGCCCGGCCGTTGCGCACCGCGGCCACCGCCGGACGGCCGACCAGGTTGTAGCCGGAGGCCATCGACAGCTGGTAGGCACCGGCCGCGGGGACCGCCAGCAGGTCCCCCGGCCGCACGTCGGCGGGCAGCACGGCGTCGCGCACCAGCACGTCACCGGCCTCGCAGTGGCGGCCGACCACGTCCACCGCCGCCTCGCCCGCCTCCGAACGACGGCCGACCAGCCGCACCGCGTACGGCGACCCGTACAGCGCGGGGCGCGGGTTGTCGCTCATCCCGCCGTCCACCGCCACGAAGCAGCGGCCGTCGGACCCGTGCTTCACCGACAGCACCCGGTACACCGCCACCGCGGCCGGCCCGGCCAGCGCCCGCCCCGGCTCCACCACCAGCCGGGGCACCTCCAGACCGGCCTCGGCGCAGCGCACCGCCAGCCGGTCGGTCACCCGGACGGCGAAGTCGGCGAGGTCCAACTCGGCGTCCCCGGGCAGGTACCGGATGCCGTGGCCGCCACCGAGGTCCAGCTCGGGCAGTTCCACGCCGTGCCGCTCGCGCACCTCGGCGAGCAGCCGCACCAGCGCGTCCACCGCCAGCAGGTACGGCTCCGCCTCGGTGATCTGCGAGCCCAGGTGGCAGTGCAGGCCGACGAGTTCGAGCCCGGGCTGGTCCAGCACCCGGGCGATCGCGTCCGCCGCGTCACCGCCCTCGATCGGGAAGCCGAACTTCTGGCCGCCGACCCCGGTGCGCACCGCCGCGTGGTGCCCGGCCGCGATCCCCGGCAGGACCCGGACCAGCACCTTCTGCGGCGCGTCGGCGGCCACCAGCGCGGCCAGCCGGGCGATCTCCGCCGGACCGTCGATGACGATCCGCCCCACCCGCAGCCGACGGGCCAGCCGCAGGTCCTCCGGGGACTTCGCGTTGCCGTGCAGCAGGATCCGCTGCGGCGGGAAGCCCGCCGAGACCGCCAGCCACAGCTCGCCCGCCGAGCAGACATCCAGCCCCAGGCCCTCCTCCGCCACCCAGTCGGCCATCGCGCTGCACAGGAAGGCCTTGGCCGCGTACAGCACGTCGGCGTGCGGCAGCGCCCGCCGGTACGCCCGTGCGCGGGTCCGGACCTCGCCCTCGTCCAGCACGTACAGCGGGGTGCCGAACCGCTCGGCGGCCTCGGCCAGCCCGACCCCGCCGACCAGCACCTCGCCGCCCCGGCCCGGTCGCGCCGAACCCGGCCAGGGGCCGCCGAGCGCGTCGGCGGCGGCAACGGAAGCGGGCGCGCCGGGCGCGGCGGGGGCGGGCGCGGGGGCGGGGAGGGACGGGGCGGTGAGCTGGGTCATGGCGGCTTCTCCTACGAGCACGGGAAACACGGGGCGCACTGCGGGTCCGGCGGGGACGGCGGCGGTTCGGTCCGCTCGGTTCAGTCCTCGAAGTGCATCGCGAAGCGGCAGTGCGCCGGGCGGGTGCGGACGCGGTCACGCTCGGCCGCGGCCGGGGCCGGATCCGGCGGCTCGGGGCGGTCCTGGCGGCCGGTGGCGGGCACCAGGCGGACGGTGCGCCCCAGCGGCTCGTCGACATCGATCAGGGCGGTGGCGGTGGTCATGGCGGGGTCCCTTCGACGGGCGGCCGGTGCGTCCGGCCCCTTCCAGTGGAGACCCTCCGCACACCGACCGCACCGCTCCTTGACGCAGGACCTACGCCGTCGCCGCCGACCTTGACGCTCCCCTGACATCCCGGCGCACGATCCCCGTACAGCCGCCTCCCGGCCGCCGCCCGACCGGTCGCACACCCGTACGCACGCAACGGACGCCCGTTCGCATCCGATGTCAGGGAACCGTCAAGGACGCCGGGGTCCCCGCCAATCCTGCGTCAAGAGCGGCATGGCACCCGCCGATCCGGTGGTGGGCTGTCGGCCGTCCCCGTCGCCCCCCGAGTCCGCCGCCCCGCCGCTTCGGGGCGGCCCGGAAGGTCCCCCGAGACGATGCGCCGTTCGGCTCTCACCACCCCGGACACCCGCTCCGACCAGCAGAACTGGTTCCGCCGCCCGGCTCCGGCCGCCGCACCCGAACCGCCGCCGAGCCACCGGCCCACGCAGCCGGGAGCCCGCCGCACGCTGATCACCCGACAGCAACTGGCCGAGGCGCTGCCCGCCGCCGTCCGCAAGCTCCACCCGCGCGTCATGATGCGCAACCCGGTGATGCTGGTGGTGGAGACCGGCTCCGCGCTGACCACCATCAGCGCGGTGGTCCACCCGGGCGTCTTCGCCTGGGTGATCTCGTTCTGGCTCTGGCTGACCGTGCTGTTCGCCAACCTCGCCGAGGCCGTCGCGGAGAGCCGCGGCAAGGCGCAGGCCGACTCGCTGCGCCGGGCCCAGGCGGGCACGACCGCGCGCCGGCTGCTGCACTGGCGGGTCGGCACCCGCGACCACCGCCACGAGGTGATCCCCGCCGAACAGCTGATGCTGCACGACATCGTGCTGGTGTCGGCGGGCGAGGTGGTCCCGCAGGACGGCGAGGTCGTCGAGGGCGTGGCGAGCGTGGACGAGTCGGCGATCACCGGCGAGTCCGCGCCGGTCATCCGCGAGTCCGGCGGCGACCGCACCGGCGTCACCGGCGGCACCAGGGTCCTCTCCGACCACCTGGTGGTCCGGGTCACCTCGCGGCCCGGGCAGAGCTTCGTCGACCGGATGATCGCCCTGGTCGAGGGCGCCGACCGGCAGAAGACGCCGAACGAGATCGCGCTGAACATCCTGCTCGCCTCGCTGACCATCGTCTTCCTGCTCTCGGTGGTCTCGCTCCAGCCGATGGCCATCTACGCCGGCGCGCCGCAGACCACCATCGTGCTGGTCGCGCTGATGGTCGCGCTCATCCCGACCACCATCGGCGCGCTGCTCTCCGCGATCGGCATCGCCGGGATGGACCGGCTGGTCCAGCGCAACGTGGTGGCGCTCTCCGGCCGGGCGGTGGAGGCCGCCGGGGACGTCGACGTGCTGCTGCTCGACAAGACCGGCACCATCACCCACGGCAACCGCCGGGCCGTGGCGCTGCACCCGCTGCCCGGCGCGACGACCGAACAGCTCGCCGAGGCAGCCCAGTTGGCCTCCGTCGCCGACGGGACGCCGGAGGGCCGCTCACTGGTCGAGCTGACCAACCGCCAGTACTGGGTGCCGCCGCGCTCCCCCGGCGAACTGGGCGAGCAGCGGCCCGTCCCGTTCACCGCGCACAGCCGGATGAGCGGCGTCGACCTGCGCTGGTCCGACGGCACCGGCTGCCTGATCCGCAAGGGCGCGGCGGCGGCCGTCGCCCGCTGGGTGACGGACTCCGGCGGCCGGCTGCCGGCGGAGGCCGGGCCGCTGGTGGACCGGATCGCCGAGGCCGGCGGCACCCCGCTGCTGGTCGCCGTCCACGACCGGCACGGCGCCCGGGCGCTCGGCGTGGTCGAGCTCAAGGACGTGGTCAAGGAGGGCATCGCCGAGCGCTTCGCCGAGCTGCGCCGGATGGGCATCCGCACGGTCATGGTCACCGGCGACAACCCGCTGACCGCCCGGGCGATCGCGGAGGAGGCCGGGGTGGACGACTTCCTCGCCGAGGCCACCCCCGAGGACAAGCTCGCCCACCTCAGGCGCGAGCAGGCCGCCGGGAACATGGTCGCGATGACCGGCGACGGCACCAACGACGCCCCCGCGCTCGCCCAGGCCGACGTCGGCGTCGCGATGAACTCCGGCACCCCGGCCGCCAAGGAGGCCGGCAACATGGTCGACCTCGACTCCAACCCGGCGAAGCTCATCGACATCATCCGGGTCGGCAAGCAACTCCTGATCACCCGGGGCGCGTTGACCACCTTCTCGATCACCAACGACGTGGCCAAGTTCTTCGCGATCATCCCCGCGATGTTCTCGACCGCCTACCCCGGGCTGCACGACCTCAACATCATGGAACTGCACAGCCCCACCTCGGCGATCGCCTCCGCGATCATCTTCAACGCGCTGATCATCGTCGCCCTGATCCCGCTCGCGCTGCGCGGCGTCCGCTACCAGCCCGCCTCCGCGACCCACCTGCTCCGGCGCAACCTGCGGGTGTACGGGCTCGGCGGGCTGGTGCTGCCCTTCCTCGGCATCAAGGCGATCGACCTGCTGATCCAGTTCGTGCCGGGGCTCGGTTGACACCCGCCCGCCTGGCCGTACGCCGAGCCCGCCCACCCGCCTGCCCGCCCACCCGCCTGGCCGTACGCCCGCCCGTACGCCTGTCAGAAGGCCGTCAAGACGGGTACCACCGGCGTCATGGTGGTGTCAGGGCCGGTACGGAGGAGGAGGTTCCGGGGTTCACTTGAGTCATCCGAAGCAAGGAGTACCGACCCGGCGAACCCCACCGGACAACCCCATCCGGAGCGGATCCGGAGAGACGGAGGCGAACGGCCATGACCGGGACCACGCGAGTGATCGTCGGCCTGAGCGGATCACTGAGCAGTCTGGCCGCCCTCTACCACGCCGTCGGCGAGGCGGCCCGGCACGAGGCACTGCTGGTGCCCGTCGCCGCGTGGACCGCCAACGAGCGGGACGGACTGCGCCCACTCTCCGAACTGGAGCACGCCGCCCGCCGCCGCCTCGACATCGCCTTCGAGCAGGCCTACGGCGGCTACCCCTCCGGCCTCGTCATCCACCCGCTGGTGGTCAACTCCGACCCCGGGCCCGCCCTGCTCGGCGCCGTCACCGGCCCGGACGACCTGCTGGTGCTCGGCGCCGCCACCCGCCGCCGCTTCGACCGGCTGCGCCACGGCTCGGTCGCCCGCCACTGCCGCCACCGGGCCGGCTGCCGGGTCGTCGAGGTCTCGCCCTCCGCGCTCCTCACCCGCCTCGAACTGCCCGCCCGCACCGGCGCACCGCTGCCGCTGCTGGCCCGCTGACACCCGGCCCGCCGGCACCCGCCCCCTGCTCCGCAGCGCCCCGCCCCGCTCCCCGCACCACGGCACCCGCCGTGGCCCGGGAGCGCGGCGGGGCGCTGCCGTTGCCGCCAGCACAAACGGAACTCCGTACTCAGAGTATCCGGGCCGACACGGCCCGACACGTTCCCGAACAGTCGGGTTCCACAACTTCGACAGAGCTGTCGAAGCAGGCATGCCCGGGCTATGCTGACCCGAGGTCCCCCGTAGAACTCCACGCCCCGTCGATGACCGCGCCGCAACGGCGCTCCCGACCGGAAGGAGGCGAGACCATCACCCCAGGCTGACGGCCAACCCGCCTCTCGCGCAAGTCATCTGACGGTACGTCAACTCAGATCCCGCGCTTCACCACCAGGCCCGTCAGGGCGTGCCCCGGGCCGCCCGCCGCCGTTGTACGGAAGGTGAATCGCCGCGCCCGCCCGAACGCCCCGGTCACCCTGCCGAGGAAGAGGTTCCGCATGACGACGTCCCGGCTCTATCCGCGCCCAGGCGAAGCAGCGGTGCTCCTCACCGTGCTCGGCCTGCTCGTCCTGGAGGAGATCGCCCTGGGAATGGCCGAGGAGGAGGACCGTCCGGTCATCGGCGGCATCCTGATCGGCGCCTCCGGCACCGGCCTGCTCGTCGTCGGCGCCGTCCTCCTCAGCCGCTGGCTGGACGCCCGCCGCCCGCTGCCGCTCCCGCCGGTCGGCCCCAACGGCCGCGAGTACAGCGCCCGCGCCCTCGAAGGCTTCCCGATGGAGGCCGTCCGCCCCCTGCTGCTCGCCGAGAACGCGCCCCAGCTCGGGCAGTTGTACTCCGCCTGGATGCTCGCCCGCTCCGGCCGCCCGGCCCCCTGGATCGCCCGCCGGCTCGGCATCCCGCTCGACGCCGCCCACCTGCTGGTCGAGGCCGCCCGCTCCCCCGGGCTCGACCGCTACCGCTGAGGCCGCCCCACTGCGCCGCCGCCCTGCTGCCCTGCTGCCCCGCCTTCCCGCCGCCCCGCCGCGCCGCCGCCCGGCAGTGGGTCAACGCCGCTGACCCGGCGCCGAGTTCGCCTGCGCCACCAGGTACGGCAGCAGCCCGCGCTCCGCCAGCGCCGCCCGCCAGGCACCCCGGGCCCGCACCAACTCGCCCGGCCCTTCCGACACTTCACCCACGGCCGGCTCCTTCGACCGGGCCGCCGACCCCAGCAGGCCCAGCCCGCCGACCACCAGACCGGCCACCGCCGCCCCGGCGGCCACCCACCCGGCGACCATCAGCGCGTGGGCCGGCACCTCCAGGTCCCCTGCCAGCCCCAGGACGGACCCGAGCACCAGGAGGATCACCGCCGCCGCTCCCGCGACGATCGGCACGATCACCCCCAGCACCCCCCACCACCCCGACGCCCGCTCCCGGGCCGGCACGTCCACAGGCAGCCGCGCCACGGCGTCCGCGTCCGCCCGCAGCGCCGCGTACCGCTCGTACTCCGGCGCGGCTGCGGCCAGCACGAACTCCGCGTTCTCCCGGGCCGTCCGGCGCAGCCGGTCCACGCCGCGCGCCTCGTCCCCGGCGTCCCGCAGCGCCGCCCGTACCTGCGGCGCGGCCAGCGCCCGCCCGAGTTCGGTCTCGAAGTCGGCCCGATCCTGCTGCGGCAGTCGAAGCGGCCTGTCCATGCTGTCCCCGTTTCACCCGGTCACCTAGTTCTACAGAACTGTAGAACAACGGCGCGGGTTGCAGCAGCCCTGTTCACGGGTGATTCGGTGCTCAGGACGGCCCGGCCATCGGCACCCGGGCCAGCGCGGCCCGGATCGTCTCCGCCGTGTCCGACACGTCGACACCCCACTGCCCGAACCACGACAGGATGCGCGTGACGGGGTGCCCGGTCCGCTGCGACGTCTCCACCAACTCGACCAGCGAGGGCTTGCCCGACCTGCTCAGCGCCGAGTCGGGCAGCAGGTGGCCCCGGAAGAGCTGCATCGCCTCGTGCAGCGTGAGCCCCTCCGGCAGGTCGTCGCACGAGGTCGGGATACCCCGGCTGTGCAGGTGGCGGGCGAGCTCCCCGGGACTGCTGCTCAGCGAGGCGGACGCCACGATCAGCCGGTCGAACGGCACCCGTTCCCCGACGACCAGGTGGCGCCAGTCCAGCGGGCCGTCGTGGGTGAACAGCGCCCGGTCCAGCCGGGTCGGCTCGGCCGGCCACTCGATCGGGAGGCGGACCCCGAGGGCCCGGTACCGCTCCACCACCGCGCCGGGGCTCACGTCCATCGACTCCGCGAGGTCGAACAACTCGCTGAAGGCCACAGCCTCGTGCTCCCCCGGCCCGCCCTCCGGCTCCGTCCGGAAGCCGATCCCGCGGAGCGTGTCGACCACCTCGGCGGTCTCCAGGTCCAGCGTCGCCCCGGCCCGGATCAGATGCGTCGCCGACACCGGCTCCGAGCGCCGGAGCCAGGGGCCGAAGCCGTCGAGCTGCCGGCTGAGCAGGATGACCAGGTCCCCCGGGGGCAGGTCCGGCAGACCGGTCGGATCGGCGCTGAACCCGTGCCTGCGCAGGTCCTCGCAGACCCGCGGAACGGACCGCTCCAGCAGCCGGCTCGCATGGGCCAGGTACCCGGGCTCGACGTCCGGGTCCGGCAGCAGCCGGCCGAACCGCCGGGGCGAGGAACGCCAGAGGAAGACCGGGTCGGACTCGATCACCAGGGCCGCCTCCAGCGCCTCGGCCGGGACCTCCCGACCCTTCTCGGACATCGACGCGGCCGCCCCGGCGATCGACCCGTCCCGGATCTCGGCCTCGCTCAGCAGCTCCCGGACCGTCACCGGCCCGGCGTCGTCCGGGGTGATCCACGCCATCACCTCGTGCCGGGGGAAGACATGGAGCTCCGCGGCCCGCCGCCGGGCCTCCTCGACGGTGACGGCGAGCTCCCGGGCGATCTGGTCCGGCGCCTGGTCGTCCTTCACCAGGCTGACCCACTCCCAGGGCGCCCCGGGGCGCGCCCGGGTCGCCAGCACGGCGATGTCGGAGGGCAGCGCCGCCCGGACCGGGCCCCGGCGCGGGAGTTCCGGGCAGAGCCGGCCCAGGTCGGCCAGCAGTTCGCCGGGCCCGTGGGCCATCAGGCGCCAGAGCAGGACGTGGTCCGGCAGGCCGAACACCTTGCGCTCGAACCCCGACGGACCGGCGGGGGCGTCGGCGCCGGCGCGTCCGACGGAGCCGAGGATCCGTGGGTCCTCCAGGAAGAACCCGGTCCGGCCGCTGTCGAACCCGACGCCCCCGCAGTCGTACCGGCGCTCCTGCCGGATGGCCTCGGCGGCCACCAGGTCCGCCAGGGCGAAGCTCTCCCGGGCCGCGTCGCGGACCCACTCCATGCCGAACAGCGCGGAGCCGGGCCGGACGAACTCCCGTGCGGCCTCCCGGAGGAGCCCGCCCACCGTCTCCGACACGTCGTCGATGACCCGGCGGCGGTCCAGCGACAGCCGTCCCGGCGCGAGCGGCCCGCTCAGGTTGACCACCACCCCGGCGAACCCGCCGCCCGCCTGCGCGTGCACGCCCTTGACCACGTCCGGTTCCACCAGCAGGCCGTCGACCAGCAGCGCCCCGCCGCCCGCGCACCAGATCACGTCCGCACCGGGCGGCGCGGACCGCCAGGGGTCCAGGGGCCCCTCGACCACGATCCCGAACCGCTCCCGCCAGGAGGCCTTTCCCCGGGGCCCGAGCACGCCCGGCTCCCAGACCGTCTCGCGCTCCCCGTGCCGCGCGGTGGTGCGGAACTCCGCGATGCCCAGCAGGCGTTCCAGCGCGTCCAGGCAGGACCAGGACTCGTCCAGGTCGATGTCGTCCCGCAGGTAGAGCCGGACCGTCGTGCCCGGTTCGCGTCCCTCGGGGGCGGTCTCGACGATCCGGAACAGGTGGTTGGGGCCGTGGATCGCGACCTCCAACTCCGGGCCCAGCCGGCCCTCGACGTCCATCCGGCAGGTGGTCACCCGGATCTCGTCGGCCAGCATGAAGTAGCTGAACACCCCGATGCCGAAACGGCTGTTGGGGTGGAACTCGACCGGCGGATCGGCCCGCCGCCACTTCGCGTGCTCCAGCCGGAAGTCCAGCTGCTCGGCGAAGCGGGCACCCGCGTGGGAGAAGACGCCGCGCAGTTCGGCCTCGCCCATGCCGACGCCGTTGTCCTGGCACTCCAGGTAGGCGCGGCCACTGCCGTCCACGCCCTGGCGGAACTCGATCCGGCCCTCGTAGGAGATCTCGCCCAGGCGGAAGGTCCGCGACCGGTCCAGGTACTGCACCCGCGCCCGCTGGTACCGGCAGGCGTCCAGGCCGTTCTGGTAGATCTCGCGGACGGCCAGGTCGCGGTCGCGGTAGAGCTCGACGCCCATGACCATCGACCGCATCCGGCGTTCGTCCAGGCAGAACCGGGCCCAGCCGGTGAACGCCCCGGCGGCGGGGGCGGCCCCGTCGGAGCCGAGCCGGGTCGGGAGCGAATGGCCGACCAGCTCGCGCCGGACGGCGTGCAGGAGTGCGTCGGCCCGGGTCGTGTACTCGCGCAGGCCCTCGACCACGGCCTCGTGGTGGCACTCGGCGCGCAGCACCGGCAGGTCGTACGACCCGCCCCACACCGCCTCGTCGAGTGTCCGGCGCAGCTCGGCCAGGTCGACCTGGTGCGGGATGCCGAGGTGTTCGGCGACGATGTCGGGCAGGGCGGTGGTCTCGATCGCGGTGCCGTACGCCAGCGCCAGCAGCAGCGCCAACCACCGCTCCCGGACGTGCTGTTCGCCGGGGGCGCGCAGGTGGTCGTCCGCGCTGAGACCGGCCAGGTAGTCGCGGTTGGTGACGTCGGGGCCCCGGCGGAGGCCGTGCAGCAGGGCGCGGACCCGCCGGGGCGCGAAGGTCTCGCCGAGTCCGGCGAGCGCGGGCAGCCGGTCGAGGAGTCCGCGGACGCCGTCGGGGTCGGCGAGGTCCTCGTGCTGGTCGAGCCAGCGGTGGTACAGCCACCAGCCGAGCGGGGCCGCCGCGTCGGGGCGGCTCCGGGCCCGGTGGGCGAGCAGGTCGTGGGACTCGATGAACTGCTCGTAGGCCGCCCGGTCGGCGTCGGGTGCGGCGGCGGGCCGCAGGTCGGCCGGCCGGACTCCGGACCGGGCGGCGGCCAGGCCCAGCGAGCGGACCCGGTAGAGGTACGGCAGCACGGCGAGCAGCGCCGCCTCGGCGGGGTAGAGGTCCGGCGGGTCGTCGCCGAGGAGCCAGTCGACCCGGGAGGCGAAGCGGGCCGCGATGCCCGGGTCCTGCCAGGGGTCGTCCGGCCGGTCGAGCGTGTCCCGCAGCCCGGCCAGTGCGCGGACGGCGTCGAGTGCGGCCCGCCGGTACGGCTCGGCGTCCCGGTCGGACCGCACGTGCCGCCAGGCGCGCGCGTCGGCGGCGGCCCGTACCCAGGGGTCGTCCTCGTCGGTGACCGACGGGGGCGGCGTGCCCAGGTACAGGGTCCCGATGCGGCCGGCCTGGACGGCGTTGCCGTGCACCGGGCCGTGCAGGGCGTTGTGGACGGCGCTGTCCGCCGTGCCGTCCGCCCTGCCGTTCGCCGTGTCGTCCGCCGTGCTGTCCGCCGTGTTCGCGCTGTCGGCCATGCCCTGCGCCCCTCCCCGATGCAGGGGACGAGCGTAGGGCAATCCGGGCTCAGTGCGCGGCGACCAGGGCGACCCGGCGGGCGTCGGCGGCGGCCTGCGGGCTCGCGCCGATGTTGGAGACGGTGGCGGTGAGGACCGCGTCGACGTCGGGGAGCCAGTTGACGGTCTTCGACTGGACGACGATCAGCCGCTGCTGCTGGGTGCCGTCGCAGATGATGTCGGCCTCGGCGGTCCGGCTGGAGCCGAAGGCGATGGCCGAGGAGTCCTGCGGGTCCTTCTGTTCGACCGACACGGTGAGCGAACGGGCCTCGGAGGCGACCGTACAGAGGTAGTGGACGTCGACCCGGACCCGGCTGGGCACCTTCGCGTCGATGGTGGCGTCACCGAGGGTGACGGTGGTGCCGGCCGGGGCCGGGTCGGCCGCCCGGGCGGGTGCGGCAAGGCCGACGGGACCGGTGAGGCCGGTGAGGGCCGTGGTGACGACCGCCAGGATGATCCACCGTTGCACTGCAACCTCCCTGCGCTGAGGACGTGGTGCGGCCGACGCTAACCGTCCGGCCCGGCGACCGCTCGCCGGGCCGTCGGGTCGTCATACCAACAGCCCAAACGGCCGGCAGGGCGCGCTACGACCGGTCACGGCCCACCGGCGGCCGCTCACCGACCACTCACCGGCTGCTCGCCGCCGCCCGAACCGGAGCCAGAGCCGTGGCCGGGGCCGGAGCCGGAGCCGGACCGCCGGAGCCACACCGCCCAGGTCAGCACCGAGCAGAGCAGGTACGCCCCCAGGAACCCCAGGTACGCCGCGTCCCCGGTGCGGCCGGCCAGGAAGGACTGCCGGAACGCCAGGTTCACCAGCACCCCGCCGAACGCCCCGACCGCCCCCGCGAGTCCGATCAGCGCCGCGGACCGGCGCCGGGAGTCGGCCTCGGCCGCCGACGGGTCGGCGCCGGCCGCGACGGCCGCCCCGGCGAGCGCCCGGTAGTGCGCCGGGATCATCTTGTACGTCGACCCGTTGCCGATGCCGCTGAGCACGAACAGCGCGATGAACCCGGCCAGGAACAGCGGGAACGAGCCCGTCCGCGACGCGGCCAGCACGACCGCCGTCCCGGCCCCCAGGCCGAGGAAGGTGCACAGCGTGACCACCGCCCCGCCGTGGCGGTCCGCGAGCCGCCCGCCGACCGGGCGCAGCAGCGAACCGAGCAGCGGCCCGAGGAAGGTGAGCGCCGCCGCCTTGACCGGGGTGTCGAAGCGCTCGTGGAACTGCACCTGGAGCACCTGACCGAAGGCGAAACCGAAGCCGATGAAGGAGCCGAACGTCCCGATGTACAGCGTCGATACGGCCCAGCCGTACGGATCGCGGGCCACCTCCCGCAGCGCCCGCCGCTCCCCCGGGCCCGCCTTCGCCACCGGCAGGTCGTCCATCCGCCACCAGGCCCCCGCCGCCGCGAGCACGATCAGCGGCAGGTAGAGCAGCGGCAGCAGCCGGGGGTGGGCGGCGCCGGCCGTGGCCAGCACCAGCAGCCCGAGCAGTTGCACGGCCGGCACGCCGAGGTTGCCGCCGCCCGCGTTGACGCCGAGGGCCCAGCCCTTGAGCCGGTGCGGGTAGAAGGAGTTGATGTTGGCCATCGAGGAGGCGAAGTTGCCGCCGCCCACCCCGGCCGCGCAGGCGACCGCCAGCAGCGTCCCGTACGGCACGCCGGGCTCCAGCACGAGGGCGGCCAGCCCGGTCGGGACGAGCAGCAGCAGGGCGCTGACCACCGTCCAGGTGCGTCCGCCGAAGCGGGCGACGGCGAAGGTGTACGGCAGCCGCAGCAGCGCGCCGAGTGCGGTGGGGAGGGCCGTGAGGGTGAACTTCCCCGCGGTGTCGATGTGGTACTCGGGCCCGAGGAAGAGGACGAGGACCGACCAGAGGCTCCACACCGAGAAGCCGATGTGCTCGGAGAGCACGGAGAACACCAGGTTGCGGCGGGCGATCCGGGCTCCGGCGCGCTCCCAGAACTCCTCGTCCTCCGGGTCCCAGACCGCCTGCGGGGCCGGCGTCGCGGCGTCGAGGGCGACGGTCATGCCGCGCTCCCTTCGGGGCGGACCCGCACCGGCCAGCGGCGCAGCACGGCGGGGGCGCCGTCGGGGGCGGTGTCCTCGTCCAGGCAGCGGCCGTCGGTGAGGTCGTAGACCTGTTTGTACATCGGCGAGATGAGGGTCGGCCGGTCGCCCCGGCTGCCGAGCAGGCCCCGGGAGAGGACCGGGGCGCCGCTGAACGGGTCGAGGTTGTCGACGGCGTAGAGCGTTCCGGCGCGGTCCCGGAAGAGCGCGACCTGCGCGCCTGCTCCGGGCCGTGGGCCGCCGGGCCGGACCACCGGCGCAGGCTCCGGCTCCGACTCCGCGAGCAACACCGCGACGCCGCGGCCGGGTTGCAGGTCGGCGAGGGCGCAGACGGTCTGCCAGCGGGTGCCGTCGTGGATCTGTACGGTCACGGGGTGAGCACCTCCGGTCGGGCCACGGCGACGGGCACCGGGGCGGCGAGGGTGCGGCCGGCCTCGCCGGGGCGGGCGGGGCGGATCTGGCCGCGTTCGGGGACGAAGGTCACGGCGGGGTCGGGGGTTCCGGGGGCGTTGACGAAGGAGGCGAAGCGCCGCAGCCGGTCGGGGTCGGCCAGGGTCTCGGCCCATTCGTCCCGGTAGCAGCCGATGTGATGCTCCATCAGTTCGTCGAGCTCGCCGGCGATGCCGAGCGAGTCGTCCAGCACCACGGCCCGCAGGTGGTCCAGGCCGCCGTCCAGCCGCTCCAGCCAGACCGAGGTGCGTTCCAGCCGGTCGGCGGTGCGGATGTAGAACATCAGGTAGCGGTCGATGGTGCGGATGAGCGTCTCGCGGTCGAGGTCGGCGGCGAGCAGGTCGGCATGGCGCGGGGTCATGCCGCCGTTGCCGCCGACGTAGAGGTTCCAGCCGGCCGAGGTGGCGATGATGCCGAAGTCCTTGCTCTGCGCCTCCGCGCACTCGCGGGCGCAGCCGGAGACGGCGGCCTTGAGCTTGTGCGGGGAGCGCAACCCCCGGTAGCGCAGTTCGAGTTCGATGGCGAGGGTGGTGGAGTCCTGCACGCCGAACCGGCACCAGGTCTCTCCGACGCAGGACTTCACGGTGCGCAGCGACTTGCCGTAGGCGTGCCCGGACTCGAAGCCCGCCGCAACCAACTTCTGCCAGATGACCGGGAGTTGGTCGACGGTGGCGCCGAACATGTCGATCCGCTGGCCGCCGGTGATCTTGGTGTAGAGGCCGTGGTCGCGGGCGATCTCGCCGATCGTGATCAGCCCCTCGGGGGCGATCTCGCCGCCGGGCACCCGGGGAACGACCGAGTAGGAGCCGTTGCGCTGCAGGTTGGCGAGGAAGTGGTCGTTGGAGTCCTGCAGCGCGCCCTGCTCGCCGTCCAGGATGTGGCCGTTGCCGAGGCTGGCGAGGACGGAGGCGACGGTCGGCTTGCAGACCTCGCAGCCCTCGCCGCCGCTGCCGTGCCGGGCGAGCAGCTCGGAGAAGCCCGTCACCCCCGTGACCCGGACGATCTCGTACAACTCGGCCCGGGTGTGGGCGAAGTGCTCGCACAGACCCTTGGCGGTGGAGACCCCGGCGGCCGCCAGCTCCTCGGTCACCACGGTGCCGAGCTGCTTGAGGCAGCTGCCGCAGCCGGTGCCGGCCCGGGTGCACTTCTTGACGGCGGTGACGCTGTCGCAGCCCTGGTCGCGGACGGCGGCGCGCACCGCGCCCTGGGTGACGTTGTGGCAGGAGCAGAGCACCGCGTCGTCGGGCAGCGCGACCGGTCCGGCGGAGGCGAACCCGGCCGGCAGGACCAGCTGTTCGGGCGGCACGGCCAGCGGCTTCGCGCCGACGGCGAGCGGGCGCAGGGCGCCGTAGCCCTCGGTGTCGCCGACCAGTACGCCGCCGAGCAGCGCGCCGTCGGCGCCGATGACGAGCTTGCGGTAGACGCCGCTGCGGCTGTCACTGTAGAGCACGTCCAGGGCGCCCTCGGCGGTGCCGTGCGGGTCGCCGAAGCTGGCGACGTCCACGCCGAGCAGCTTGAGCCTGGTGGAGGTGTCGGCGCCGGTGAAGCCCTCGCCGTCCGGGTCGGGGCCGCCGGGGACACCCGGGACACCCGAGGTGCCCGGGATGTCCGAGCTGCCTGAGACATCCGAGCTGCCGGTCGTCCGGCGGGCCAGGGTGCGTGCCGCGGTCTCGGCCATCTGGTAGCCCGGGGCGACCAGTCCGTAGACCCGGCCGTCGACGGCCTGGGCGCACTCGCCGATGGCCAGGACCGCCGGGTCGGCGGTGCGGCAGTGGGCGTCCACCTCGATGCCGCCGCGCCGGCCGACCGGCAGCCCGCACTCCCGGGCCAGCTGGTCGCGGGCGCGCACGCCGGCCGAGAACACCACCAGCTCGGCGGGCAGTTCGCGCCCGTCGGAGAGCGCGAGGCCCCGGACCCGGCCGTCCGGGCCGGTGAGCACGCCGCTCGCACCGGCGCCGGTGTGGACGGTGACGCCCAGGTCCTCGATCTTGCGGCGCAGCACCGCGCCGCCGCCGTCGTCCACCTGGACGGCCATCAGCCGGGGCGCGAACTCCACGACGTGGGTGTCCAGTCCGCCGGCCCGCAGGGCCCCGGCCGCCTCCAGCCCGAGCAGCCCGCCGCCGACGACCACGCCCGTCCGGGCGGCCGGGGCCTCGGCGCGGATGGCGTCGACGTCCTCGACGGTCCGGTAGACGTGGCAGCCGGGCGCGTCCGTGCCCGGCACCGGCGGGACGAAGGGCACCGACCCGGTGGCCAGCACCAGGGCGTCGTACCGTACTTCGGCGCCGGAGCGGGTGCGCACCAGCCGCCCCGCGCGGTCGATCGCGGTGGCCGGCTCGCCCAGCCGCAGGTCGATGCCGTGCTCGGCGAGGAAGCCGGGCGGGCAGAGCGCGAGGTCCTCGGCGGTGCTCCCGGCGAACAGGGCGCTGAGGTGGACCCGGTCGTACGCGGGCCGGGGCTCCTCGGCGAGCACGGTGACCCGCCAGGCGCGGGCGGCGGGCTGCTCGGTCCAGGCCTCCAGGAAGCGCTGGCCGACCATGCCGTGGCCGACCAGGACGAGGTCGCGGACGGGGCCGTCTGCGGGGCCGGACCCGTTGGCCGGGCCGGAGGCACGAACCGGGCCGGGGCCGCGAACAGGACCGGAGGCACGGGCGGGGCCGGGGTCCGGAACCGGGCGGGGGTCTGTGGTCAACGCGTCTCTCCTCGGGTGAGCAGGTGCAGGGGGTGGCCGGCCGGCGCGCCGCCGTCGGCGAAGGCGCCGGCCAGCGCGTCCACGGTGGCCAGGTCGCCGAGCAGGATGGCGCCGACCAGGCGGTCGCCGCGCAGGACGAGCTTCTTGTAGCTGCCGCGGGTGGCGTCGGTGAGCCGCAGCACGTCCAGGCCGGGGTCGAGGGTCTCGTCCACGGTGCCGAAGGCGGCGTACTCCAGGTCGCCGGTGCTGAGCCGGGCGCGCGGGCCGGTGCCGGGGTAGCAGGCCTCGGGCTCGGCGCCGGAGAGGCGGCGGGCGAGGACGTCGGCCTGCTCCCAGGCCGGCCCGGCCAGGCCGTGGACGGTGCCGCGGTGCTCGGCGCAGTCGCCGACGGCGTGGACGTGCGGGGCGACGCCGAGCCGGTCGTCCACCAGCACGCCGGTGCCGACGGGCAGCCCGGCGGCGTGGGCGAGCGCGGTGCGCGGGCGGGTGCCGCAGGCCAGGACGACCAGGTCGCAGTCCAGTCGGTAGCCGTTGGCGAGTTCGACGGCGCGGACCCTCCCCGGGGCTCCGGCCGGGGGGACCCCCGTGCCGCTGTGCACGGCGCGGGCGCGGTTGCCGGTGTAGCACTCGACGCCGAGCGTCCGGAGCCGCTCGCGCAGCACCGCCGCCGCCCCGGGGTCGAGTTGGCGCTCGACCAGGTGCGGCGCCTGGTGGACGATCTCGGTGCGGACGCCGAGCGCGGCCAGGGCCCGGGCGGCGCTCACCCCGAGCACCCCGCCGCCGATCACCACCGCCCGTCCGGCGCCGACGGCCTCCTCGGCCAGCCGGGTGCAGTCCTCCAGGGTGCGCAGCGTGTGCACGCCCTCGGTCAGCCCGCGCCCGTCGGCGCGGCGCAGTCCGCGGACCGGCGGCAGGACCGGGTTGGCGCCGGTGGCGAGGACCAGTTCGTCCCACTCCTCGACACCGCCGTCCGCGAGCCGCAGCGTCCGGGCCGCCGGGTCGAGCGCCACCACCTCGCAGCCGGGCCGGGCCCGCGCCCCGCCCAGCGGCAGCGCGATCGACTCCGCGTCGTAGCGCCCGGTCAGCACCTCGGCGAGCAGCACCCGGTTGTACGGGGCGCGCGGCTCGGCGCCGTACACGGTGACCGTGCCGGGCCCGCCGAGCGCGCCGTAGCGTTCGGCGAAGCGGGCGGCCGCCATCCCGCCGCCGACCACGGCGATCCGGGGGGCGTCCCGGGCCGCCGGCGGAGCCTGCGGGGCCTGCTGGGCCTGGCCGGTTGGCGCGGCCGGATCGGTCGGAGCGGCCGGATCGGTCGGCGCGGCCGGAGCGGCCGGAGCGGCCGGAGCGACCGGAGCGACCGGAGCGACCGGCAGCGCCGGGGAGGCCGACGGCACCCGGGGCGTCATCGGCCGGCCCCCGCCCGTACCGGCTCCACCCGGACGGCGCAGAGCTTGAACTCCGGCATCCGCGACACCGGGTCCAGCGCCGGGTTGGTGAGGCTGTTGGCCCGCCCCGCGCCCGCCCAGTGGAAGGGCATGAAGACGGTGTCCGGCCGGATCGCGTCGGTGATCCGCGCCGGGGCGACGGCCCAGCCGCTCGGCGAGCCGCGGGTGCAGTTCGACGTACGGGCCGGGCGCCGCCGCGTTGAGCCCGGCCACCCGCCGGGTCTGCGCGCCGCTCTGGTACTGGGCGAGCACCCGGCCGGTGGTCAGGTACAGCGGGTACGCCGCGTCCGGTTCCTCGGCGGCCGGGCGGTGGGTGACGGCGGCGAACCGGGCCCGGCCGTCCGGGGTGGCGAAGCGGTCCAGGAACAGCCGCCGGGTCCCCGGGTGGTCCTCGGCCGGGCAGGGCCAGAACACCCCGTCCTCGGCGGCGATCCGGGCGTAGCTGATGCCCGCGTAGTCGGCGTCGCCGCCGGCCGAGGCCCGCCGCAGCTCGTCGAAGGCCTGCTCGGCGCCGGTCGGGAAGCCGTCCGCCGGGAAGCCGTCCGGCACGCCGAGCCGGTCGGCCAGTTCGCGCAGCACCCACAGCTCGCTGCGGACGCCCTCCGGCGGGTCGACGGCGCGGCGGCGCAGGATCACCCGGCCCTCCAGGTTGGTGGTGGTGCCGTCCTCCTCGGCCCACTGGGTGACCGGCAGCACGACGTCCGCGAGCCGGGCCGTCTCGGAGAGCACCAGGTCGGCGACGACCAGCAGGTCCAGTGCGCGCAGCCGCTCGGTGACGTGCGCGGCGTTCGGCGCGGACACCGCCGGGTTGGAGCCGGCCAGCAGCAGCGCCCGGACGCCGTCGGGGCGGCCGAGGCCGTCCAGCAGCTCGTACGCGGACCTGCCCGGGCCGGGGATCGTCGCCGGGTCGACGCCCCACACGGCGGCGACGTGCGCCCGGGCCGCCGGGTCCTCGATCGAGCGGTAGCCCGGCAGTTGGTCGGCCTTCTGTCCGCGCTCGCGCCCGCCCTGGCCGTTGCCCTGGCCGGTCAGGCAGCCGTACCCGCTGTACGGGCGGCCCGCGTTGCCGGTGGCCAGGCAGAGGTCGATCCAGGCGCCGACGGTGTCGGTGCCTTTGCTGTGCTGCTCCGGGCCGCGCGCGGTGAGCACCATGCCGGTCGCGGCCCCGCCGAACATCCGGGCCGCCGCGCGGAGCAGGTGGACCGGGACGCCGGTGATCCGCTCCACCCGGTCCGGCCAGTGCGCCGTCGCCGACTCGCGGGCCTGCTCGAAGCCGGTGGTGCGCCGGGCGACGAACTCCTCGTCCACCAGGCCGTCGGCGACCACCAGGTGGAGCAGGCCGAGGGCCAGCGCCAGGTCCCCGCCCGGGCGGGGCTGGAGGTGCAGGTCGGCCAGTTCGGCGGTGCGGGTGCGGCGCGGGTCGACCACGATCAGTTTCCCGCCGTTCTCCCGCAGTTCGCGCAGGTAGCGGACGGCGGGCGGCATCGTCTCGGCGGGGTTGGCACCGACCAGCACCAGGCAGCCGGTGTGCGGGACGTCGGCGAGCGGGAACGGCAGCCCGCGGTCCAGGCCGAAGGCCCGCCGGTGCGCGGCCGCCGCCGAGGACATGCAGAACCGGCCGTTGTAGTCGATGTTGGCGGTGCGCAGCACCACCCGGGCGAACTTGCCCAGCAGGTAGGCCTTCTCGTTGGTCAGTCCGCCGCCGCCGAACACGCCCACCGCGTCCGGCCCGTACTCGGCCCGCACCCGGGCCAGCCCGCCGGCCACCCGGTCCAGGGCCTCCGGCCAGCCGGCCGAGCGCAGCGGACCGCCCGGACGGTCGCGCAGCAGCGGACCGGTCAGCCGGACGTCCCGGGCCAGCAGCGCGGGCGCCGAACGGCCCTTGCCGCAGAGCGCGCCGAGGTTCACCGGGAAGTCCGGGCGCTCCAGCACCTCGACCGGCCACGCCGGGCCCACCGGGTCGGCCAGGTCGGCCAGGCCCACCGGGCCCGCCTGTCCTGCCTGTCCTGCCTGCCCCGTCTGCCCCGCCTGCCCTGCCTGCCCCGCCTGCCCGGAGGCGGGGCCCGGGCCCGGCGCCAGCCGCATGCCGCACTGCAGCGAGCAGTACGGGCAGTGCGTGTCGGTGGCGGCCGCGGTGGCCGGGGCGGCGGCGTTCGGGCTGGTCGGCGTCATGCCGAGAAAGGTCGCCGCCCGCTGTTTCGCGACCGGGTCGCCGGTGTTGCGGGCGCGGTACGCCTCGCTCACGGCGCCCGGACACCGGGGTGCACGGCCGGACATCTGCCGTAACCGCAGCGGCACTTCCGCTTACCGCCAGGTGACGGCCGGGCAATGCCCCCGTAACAACCGCGGCGGAGGCTGGCCGCCATGGCAACCCTCACCCCGCCAGGACCGCTCACCGGCTTCACCGTCGGGGTCACCGCCGCGCGCCGCCGCGAGGAGCTCACCGCCCTGCTCACCCGGCGCGGCGCCCAGGTCGTCGAGGCGCCGGTGCTGCGCATCCTGCCGCTCGCCGACGACCTCGCGCTGCGCGAGGCCACCGACCGCTGCCTGGCCGGCCCGCTCGACTACGTGGTGGCCACCACCGGGGTCGGCTGGCGCGGCTGGATGAGCGCGGCCGAGGGCTGGGGCCGGGGAGCCGCGCTCGCCGAGGCCTGCCGGAGCGCCGTGGTGCTCAGCCGCGGCCCCAAGGCCACCGGCGCGGTCCGGGCCGGCGGGCTCGGCGAGGAGTACTCCCCCGGCAGCGAGGCCACCGGCGAACTGCTCACCTGGCTGCTCGCCCGCCCCCTGGCCGGGCGGCGGATCGCCGTCCAGGAGCACGGCGTGCGGCTGGACTCCTTCGCGGCGGCCCTGCGCGAACGCGGCGCCGAGGTGATCTCCGTCCCGGTCTACCGCTGGGCGCCGCCGGAGGACCCGGGCGCGGTGCGCAGGCTCCTCGACCAGACCGTCCGCCGCCAGGTGCACGCCCTCACCTTCACCAGCGCGCCCGCGATCGCCGCCCTGCTCGCCACCGCGGAGGCCGAGGGCCTGTACGAGGCGCTGCTCGACGCCCTGCGCGCGGACGTCCTGCCGGTCTGCGTCGGCACCCTGTGCGCCCGGCCGCTCACCGACCTCGGCCTGCCCGCCGTCCACCCGGAACGCGGCCGGCTCGGCGCCCTGGTCCGGCTGCTCGCGGACACCCTGCCGGGCCGCGCCCGACGCGAAGTCGCCCTCGACGGACAGGTACTGACCCTCCAGGGGAACGCCGCACTGGTCGACGGCGAGAGCCACTGGCTCAGCCCGCGCGGCGCCGCCGTCCTGCGCGCCCTCACCGACCGGCCCGGCCGGGTGCTCAGCCGCGCCGAACTCCTGCGCGCCGCCTGGCCGGACGCCGGCGCCGACGAGCACGCCGTCGAGGCCGCCGTCGGCCGGCTGCGCGCCGCCCTGGGGCCGCACGCGGCACTGATCCGTACCGTCCCCAAGCGCGGCTACCGGCTGGCGGCGGGCTGATGGCGCCGGTCCTGCTCGCCGTGGCGCACGGCAGCCGGGATCCGGCGGCCGTCACCTCGGTCCGCGCCCTGCTGCGCCTGGTCCGCCGGCTGCGCCCCGGACTGACCGTCCGCTGCTGCTTCCTGGACCTCGCGCGACCGTCCCTCGCGGACGCCCTGCCCGGACTCGCCGACCGGCGCCCGGTCCTGGTCCCCCTCGTCCTCGGCACCGGCTACCACCTGCGGGTCGACCTCCCCGCCGCCCTCGCCGCCGCCGGCCTCCCGCCCGCCCACCTCGCCCCCGCGCTCGGCCCGCACCCGCTGCTCGCCGCCCGCCTCGGCCGACCGGTCACCCCCGCCCACCTCTCGGCCGCCGCCCCCACCCCGCAGCAGGCCGTCGCCGGACTCCGGCGGGCCGGCCACCCCGAGGTCGCCCTCGCCGCGTACCTCCTGTCCCCCGGCTTCTTCGCCCGCCGCGCGGCCGCCGCCCAGGCGACCTGGACCACCGCCCCGCTGGGCGCCCACCCGGCCGTCGCCCGCCTGGTGCTGCGGCGCTACGACGAGGCGCGCGCGGCCTCGGCGCCGCCCGTCGCCGCCTGACCGGCCGCCCCTCCCGCCCCGTCTGCCTCTCCCGCATCTCCCGCCCGGCCAAGCACAGCCGTTTTCGGTCATGTGTCACCCGACAGACATGACGGGTTCGGCTCCTGGACAGACACACCCGGGCGCCGCCACGCGCCCGGAACCCCGGAACCCCGGAACCCCGGAACCCCGGAACCCCGGAACCCGTACGGACGGTCACGAGGAGGTCATCAGCACATGGTCGAGGTCGAGGCCGTCGGCGTGCGGGTCGGGACGTCTCCCCGGCGGCGGCGCCCGCCCGCCGCTACCCGCGGCCGACGTACGGCATGGCGCTCGGCATGACCAGGACCGACTGGATGTTCACCCCCGGCGGGAGGGCGGCCATCGCCCGGACCATGTCCACGACGTGCCGCACGTCCATGGTGGGCTCCACCCGCAGCGACCCGTCCGCCTGCCGCACGGCGGGCTGGGGCCGGTCCTCGGGAGTGACGTTGCCGACGTCGATCTGCCCGCAGGAGATGTCGTAGCGCCGGCCGTCGAGGGACAGCGAGCGGGTCAGCCCGGCGACCGCGTGCTTGGCCGCGGTGAACGCGATCGAGTCCGGCCGCGGCACCTGGGAGGACGGGGCGCCGTTGTTGATGATCCGTCCCCCGCGCGGCTCCTGCCGCTTCATCAGCCGGAACGCGGCCTGCGAGCACAGGAAGGTGCCGGTGGCGATCGAGTCCATGACCCGGTGCCAGTCCGCCGCCTCGACCTCCTCGACCGGGACGTACGGCATGGTGTCGGCCGCGTTGTTGAACAGCAGGTCGAGCCGGCCGAAGCGGCGCGCCACCGTGTCGAAGAGGCCGTCCACCGCGCCGGGGTCCGTGATGTCGGCGGTCACCGGCACCGCGCGGTCGCGCGCCTCCGGCGGTGCGAGGGCCGCGGTCTCCTCCAGCGGCTTGTCCCGCCGACCGACCAGCACCACCGTCCAGCCGTCGGCCAGCAGGCCCAGCGCACTGGCCCGTCCGATGCCGCTGCCCGCTCCCGTGACGACCGCCGTCCGCTCGACCACCGAGTCCCCTTCCCGCCCCGCGGCCCACCTCGGGCACGCATGTCATCCGAGCGTGCCCGCCCCACCCGTCCGCGAACCAGGAGCAACAGATGATTGGCCACATCCCAACGCCGGGCAGTACCGACGGAAGCCGGGCCTGGTTCGAACGGGCGCGGCGGTCCCTCGCCGGCGGCATCAGCTCCTCGGCCCGGCTCACCTCGACCGGCCCGCGCCCGTACCCCCTCTACATCGCCTCCGGATCCGGCGCGCGGATCCGGGATGTCGACGGCAACGAGTACATCGACTACCTCGCCGGCTACGGCAGCGCCGTCCTCGGCCACGCGCCGGAGGCCCTCACCAAGGCGCTGTCCCCCGTGCTGCACGGCGGCACCATGTTCGGCACCTGCAACACGGCGGAGGTCGAACTCGCCGAGCTCATCGTCGAGTCGGTGCCCTGCGCGGAGCTGGTCCGGTTCGCCAACTCCGGCAGCGAGGCGGTGCAGGGGGCCGTCCGCGCCGCCCGCGGCCACACCGGGCGGACGAAGATCCTCAAGTTCGAGGGCCACTACCACGGTTGGAGCGACGTCCTGGCCGTCTCCAACCGGCCCGGCGCGGACGAGGCCGGCCCCGACGACCGGCCGCACCCCGTACCGCACTCCCCCGGCATCCCGGACGGCGTCGTGGCGGACGTGGTGGTCTGCCCGTGGAACGACCCGCAGGCCCTGCGCGCGGTACTCGACGCCCACCGCGGCGAGATCGCCGCCGCCATCTGCGAGCCGATCGTCGCCAACAACGCGTGCACCATGCCGGTGCCCGGCTTCCTGGAGACGCTGCGGCAGGAGTGCACGGACCGCGGCATCGTGCTGGTCTTCGACGAGATCTGCACCGGGTTCCGGACCGTCCCGGGCGGCGCGCAGAGCCTCTTCGGGGTGGTCCCCGACCTCGCGACCTACTCCAAGGCCCTCGGCGGCGGCCTGCCCATCGCCGCCTTCGCCGGCCGCCGCGAGGTGATGGAGTCCCTGGCCGACGGCCGGGTCAAGCACGGCGGCACCTACAACGCCAACCCGCTGTGCGCGACCGCCGCCCTGGAGACGCTGCGCGAACTGGGCCGCCCGGAGGTCACCGGGCACATCGAGGCGACCGGCCGCAGGATCATGGAGACCATCCGCCGGGCCGCCCACGACCGCGGCATCCCCTGCCTGGTCCAGGGCGTCGGGGCCATGTTCCAGGTGGTGTTCACCGACCGGACCGCGCCCACCACCCGGTACCGGGACCTCCTGGACGCCGACACCGCGCGCTACGCGGCCTTCCGCCACGAGCTGTTCGAGCGCGGCATCCACACCAACGCCTACGGCATGGCCTGCTGGTTCGTCTCCGCCGCCGTCACCTCGGACGAGCTGGCGGCCACCTGCGACGCCGTCGAGCGGTCCTTCGACGCCCTGTCCCGCTGAGCGCCGCCCGGCGCCGCGGAGCCGATGAAGGCCAGCAGCCGCTCGTTCACCACGTCCGGCCGCTCCAGGTTCAGCCCGTGCCCGGCGCGTTCGACGGTCTCCGCCCGCACGCCGGCGATCAGCGCCGTCACCCGCTCGACCACCCGCTTCGGCCGCAGCAGCGCGCTGCGCCTGCCCACCAGCACCAGCACGGGCAGCGCGATCGCCCCCAACTCCCCGTCCGTGAACGGCCGGGCCGGGGGGCGGCTGTTCGGCTTGTAGCTCCGCATGGCCAGCATTAGCGGCGCGATCATCTCGCGCGGCGCGCTCAGCGCCGGGTTGGCGAGCAGCCGCCCGACCGCGGGGCGCAGCGGCCTCGGGGCGAGCATGCCGAACAGCCCGGCGACCATGTGGAGGTAGAACCGCGCGGGCACCTTCTCGATCCCGCCCGGGTCCAGCGAGGTGACGGAGGCCAGCCGCCCGGGCGCGTGGACCGCCTGGTTGAGCGCCAGCCAGCCGCCGTACGAGACCCCGACCAGGTGGACCCGCTCCAGCCCGAGCCCGGCGAGCACCTCGTCGAGCCATTCGGCGTTCTCCGCCGAACCCGCCGCGACGATGCGCTGGACGCTGCGGCCGGGGTCGTCCAGGGTGTCGACCGCGTAGACGGGGTGGTGCTCCCCCAGCGCGGCGACCTGCGGGTACCAGTTGGACGGGTGCCCGGCGTGGCCGTGCAGCAGCACGACGGGCTCGCCGGTCGCCGCGCCGTAGCGGTGGACGTGCACGCTCCCGTACGCGGTCTCGACGTCGAGCTCCTGGCGCGGTCCCGGCCACAGCTCCATCGCCCGGTCGTACGCCGCAAGGAACTTCGTGCGGGCCTGCTCGCTGACGAAGTGTCCGACGCTGGTCCTGGTCATGATCCCTCCCCGGTTTTGGTGATATGGTTGTACCACAAAAATATTCGGAGGGAACCCGATGCCGAAACTGGTGGACCACGAGGAACGCCGGGCCCACATCGTCGACGCCCTGCTCCGCTCGGCGGCGAACCACGGCCTCCACTCCGTCACCATGCGCTCGGTGGCGATCGAGGCCGGCGTCTCGGTGCGCCTGGTGCAGTACTACTTCGACACCAAGGAACAACTCCTCCTCGCCGCCATGACCCGCCTGGCCACCCGCATGGGCGAACGGATCCGCCACCGCGTCCGCACCACCGGCGCCGCCGGCGACCCGCGCGCCGTCATCGAGGCGGTCCTGCTCGAAGCCGTCCCCACCGACGAGGAGAGCCGCACCTTCCACCTCGTCTACACCGAGTACGCGGTCCTCTCCGTCACCGACCCCGCCCTCGGCGGCCGGCCCTTCCTCGCCGCCCCCGACGAGATGGAGGCCTTCCTCGCCGCCCAACTGACCGCCGCCCAGGCCACCGGAGCCGCCGACCCCCACCTCGACCCCCACCAGGAAGCCGTCGTCCTCCTCGCCGCCTCCGCCGGCCTCGGCCTCAGCGTCCTCCTCCACCAACGCACCCCGGACCAGGCCACCACCGCCCTCCACTACCACCTCACCCGCCTCTTCCCCCCACCCACCTGACAGACCCGGGCCCACTGCCACCCGACCTCTGCGCGGGAAGTCGGCCCGGCCGACTTCCCGCGCAGAGGACCGCGAAGCGCCATCGCCGCTTCGGCCCTGCCGAAGCCGGCCGGCCAACGAGGACCCTCGCAAGTCGTCCCGTTCGCCTGCGCCCGCGTCCGCTCGCTCGTTAGCGTGAGAACCAGAAACCACTACCCGGGCTTGGGGAGGGCATGGGATGGGCGGGTACGTATCGGAGCCGGAGCGGCTCCCCGTGGCGGCGGCCAAGGTGGACGAGGGAGCGGACAAGATCGCGCAGGCCGACACCGGTTTCGGCGAGTCGGCGGCGGCCGCGACCCGCCACGGCGAGTGGACCATCGGCTCAGCCCTCGGCTCCTGCACCGGCCGCTGGTCCACGGAGACCGGCAAGATCACCGACGCGATGCGCAAACTCGCCGAGGGACTTCGGACCACCGCTGCCGACTACTATCGACAGGAAGCCGCCGTCGCGGAGCAACTGCGCAGCGCGGCAGCCTTGTTGGAGGGCAAGAACTGATGCCGTCCATCTACGCCGAGGATCCTGACGGCCGCCGCAAGGTCACCGAGCCCACTCATGAGCGCCGCTTCGCCAAGCCGGTCACCCTGCAACAGATCCGGTCCTGCGATCCCGAGGCGTTCCACCGGGCAGCGGAGGAGTGGGACAAGGTCGGGACCGCCCTCGGCTCTGCGCGCTATCTCGCCGTCGACGTCCTCTCCACGCTCCAGGAGGGCTGGAGCGGCGATGCCGCCGACCTGGGACGCCGGGTCCTCTCCGACCTGCTCGACGAAATGTCCATCGCCGAGCAGGAGATGGAGGCCGCTCGGCTCACCCTGGTGAATGCCGCCACGGGTCTGGCGCTGGCCCGCCGTTGGGTGGCCGAAGCGGACGACCTCGCTCGTGCCCACGACCTCACGATCAAGGACGACGGCGACATCGGCTATCCGGCGTGGCTGAGCGGGAGCAACGACCCGGAGAGCGAGGGCGAGTCCCGTCGCCTCGCCACGGTCGCCGGGGACATCCGCAATCTGGTGGCGGCCGCCCTGAAGTACGCGGCCGATGTCAGCAACACGGCAGGGCAGGAACTGGACCGCATCGACGGCGCGGTGGACTACCGCCACCTCGACGACTGGACGAAGCGGGTGGTCGGCGAGGACCTGGCTGCCGCACGCGACCTGTCGAAGGTCTTCGGGGGCGAGGGCGGGGTGCTGCTGCCGCCCGATCCGTACGACCGGGGCGCGGGTGCCTACGACACGGAGAGTCCGACCGACAAGGACCACAAGCTGGCGGCCACGCTGGGAGCCGGAATCGCTGCCATGCCGTTCGCGGCCGGAGGTACGCACGCCGGCGCCAACATGGCGCACTACCTCTCCGGCACGGGCGAGCCGCTGGACCTGAACGTCGAGGACATGCTGAAGGACATCCCGGACTTCCAGCAGAGCGTGAACACCACGCTGGACGGCAACCTCCGCGGCTGGGAGGCCGAAGCCCTGGCGGAGTACCGACGCACGGGCAGACCCGTCGCACTGGTCCAGCAGACCGGGTGGCAGCCCATGTCCGCGACGCCGGAGAGCAGCAAGGACTGGTTCTACGCGGTGGGGTCCTTCCACTACAACACCGAAGCGAGGATCGAGGTCAAGCCGACGTCGCCCGGTGCCCCACCCGAGGTGACCGTGACCTACCGGACGAACGTCCGCGACCGGTACAACTGGGACAACGGCAAGAGCACCGATGTGCCGGGTGTGGGACGGGTGACGGACGACGACATCCAACGGCTCCACCGCACCGGATTGGCCCAGGAGTTCGACATGGGGGGCACCAGCAAGACCAGGAACAGGAAGCTCTGACGTGGCGACCGGTGGTCTCGGCGGCAAGCCGTGGAGGCGCGGACTCCTGGGCGCCTTCCTCGTGCTCTGCGTGGCGGTCACCGTGGGGTGCGTCTGGTGGGGCGTGGCCGCGTTCCTCCGGTCCGGCCATCCGCCCGAGACCGACACCGACCGCGCGGAGCGCGTGGCGGGGCTGGACCACGAGCAGCATCCCGCGAAGGGCCGCTACTACGTCCCGAAGGACGCCGTGCTGGCCCGGGCCGCCGACGGGTCGCCGGTCGCCTACCTGCACTACGGGATCGACGGCGACGACGACGCCACCGTCGACGACTTCCTCGACACGTACGACCTGCCGCAGCCCGGTGCCCCCGGACCGCTGCCGGCGGACCTTCGGGCAGCACTGCCCGGTGACGAGCCGGCCGAGGGCGCGCTGGTACCGGAGGGCCGGGCCGGGCGGCAGATCTTCGTGGTGAAGCGCCCCTCCGGCCGCAGGGGCGCGGCCGATGTCTATGTCCGGGCCTCGGGGGTGTGAAAGGCCCGCCGCGCCGGGGGGCGGGGCGGGCCGTGGGGTGTGGGGGCGGGTTACCGGCGGGCTGCGGCGGCGCGGTCCTGGGAGTCCTCGCCCTGGTCGTCGTCGTCCCAGCCGTCGCTGCGGTCGCGGTAGAGGGTGAAGCGGTCGTAGAGGACCGGGGTCGGGAAGGGGGCGGCGGCGGTGGCGGGCACCGAGTGGTAGTAGCTGACGGTGATGGAGGTGCGGCCGCCGGGGACGTGGCCCGGGTCGACGTCGAAGACGGCGACGCCGTGCGGGAACGTGGTGTCCGGGTCGGTGACGGCCGACCAGTGGGCCTTCTCCTTGGCGTCCGGGTCGGCCTTGAAGGTGAGCCGCTGGGTGCGCACGCTCGCCTGGCGGACGCCGTTCCCGTCGGCGGGCAGGTAGACGTCGTCGTGTCCGGCGGTGCCGCCGCCGCCGAGGATGAGGTGGACGGTGCCCTGGGAGGTGTCGATCTGCCGCAGGTCGTCGTCGGCGACGGCCGGGGTGAGCAGGCCGCCCGGTTCGGTGCCGCGCACGGGGTGAGTGCGCTCGTAGTCGTGGTCGTGGCCGGCCAGGACGAGGTCGACGGAGTAGCGGTCGAGCAGCGGCAGCAGCTTCTCCCGGATGCCCATGTCGCCGCCGTGGCTGGCGGCGGACGAGGACATCGCGAACTGGTGCAGGTAGACCACGATCCAGTCGACCGAGCTGCCGTCCCGGGCGCGCTCCAGCAGCCTTTCCAGCCAGCGGAGTTGGGCGCCCTCGCTGTAGTCGGTGATGTAGATGGACTGTCCGGTGGCCGGGTCGATGCTGGCGTCGTCCTCGACCGCGATCTCGTTCCCGTCCAGGCTCACGAAGAGCACCGAGCCGACCTGGAAGCCGTACCAGTTGCCGCAGTGGTCCCGGGTGCCGTTGTCCGGCAGCTCGAAGCGGGTCAGGTAGGAGGCGTACCCGAGTTCCCCGCCGCCGGCCTCGACCTCGTGGTTGCCGGGGGTGGGCATCCACGGCCGGTGGGCGGCGGAGGTCGACAGGTTGTTCATGAACGCGTTCCAGGCCTGCGGCTGGCGCTGCGGGTTGTTGTTGGCGTACGCGAGGTCGCCGTTGAGCAGGTGGAACAGCGGGTTGAACTGCTCGACCTGCCGGACGGCGGCCGCGCCGTGGATCGAGGACTTGCTGAACACGTTGTCGCCGGTGCCGAGGTCGCCGAAGCTGGTGAAGCGGAACGCGGCCCGGCCGCGCGCGGGCGCCGTGCGGAAGGTGCCGCGCACCGGCTGGGCCCCGTCGTGCAGCACCTCGTAGACGTAGGTGGTGTCGGGCCGCAGGCCGTCCAGGCGGGTGTGGTGGGTGAAGGTCTCGACCTTGTTGAGCCCGTCGACGTAGCTGCGGCTGCGCGCGCCGACGGTACGGCCGGCGCCCTCGCGCGGGGTGCCGATCCGCACCCGGGGGCGGTTGACGCTCGCCGCCGTCGCCCAGGAGACGGTCATCTCGCGGGACGGCTCGTTGCCCCACTGGAGGTGGATCTGCTCCGGACCGGGGGTGCCGGCCACGGCCGGCTGGGTCCACAGCAGGGTGGACGCGGGCAGCGCGGCGAGCGCGCCGGCCGCCGTCCCCGTCCGAAGGACCGTTCTGCGAGAAGGTTGTGCCACCACTGCCGCCTCCTGGGCTCCGAGAAACGTCCAGGAGACTCCCAGCCGAACCGCACGGCCGGACCACACCCGACCGTGCTTACGGCGAACGGAAGTTGAACGCTGCCCGGCAAAAAATCCTCGGTGCACGACCCGGTGCGCTCCCGGTGCGCTCCCGGTGCGCGACCGACGGTGCGCCCGGTCCGGGCCGGGCGGGCGTACCGCCGGACGGCCGCGGGCCGTCGGGGTGGTCCCGGGCCGCCGTGCGGGTGACCTGCCGGACGTGTCGACGGCCGAACGCCCCGCCGGTCGTGCGTCGGTGGGAGTGCGCCGTCTCCGGGCGGCGCGCGCCCTGTCCCCGGACCTGAGAGTCGCCGATGCCTCCCACCGCCCGTCTCCGACGCGTCGTCCCCACCGCGCTCTGCGCCCTCGCCGTGGCGTTCGCCGCCCCCGCGGCCCACGCCGCACCACCGGGCCGCGACACCGGCTCCGACTCCGGACGTCCGGACGGCGACCGGTACGACTGGGACGGCGTGGCGGCCTGCGAGAGCAGCGGCAACTGGCGCGTCAACTCCGGCAACGGCTACTACGGCGGCCTCCAGTTCGACCAGCCCACCTGGCGGGAGAACGGCGGTCTCGGCTACGCGCCGCGCGCCGACCTCGCCACCCGCGACCAGCAGATCGCGGTGGCCGAGCGGCTCGCCGGCCGGCGCGGACTCTCCCCCTGGCCCGTCTGCGGCGCCCGCGCCACCCGCGGCCACGGCCGGGACGGCGCCCTCCCGCCCCCGGCCGCCGGCCCGGCGCGCGCCTCCTCGGCCCCGGCGCAGGCCTCGTCCTCGGCCTCGTCCTCGGCCGGGTCCGTCGCCGAGGACGGCACCTGGACCGTCCGCGAGAACGACACCCTCGGCGACCTGGCCGAGCGCCTGGGCATCCCGGGCGGCTGGCCCGCCCTCTACGACCTCAACCGCGCCGCCGTCGGCGAGGACCCGGACCTCATCCACCCCGGCACGGTCCTCGACCTCCCCACCTGACCCGGCCCCTCCCGGGCCCTACCCGCTGTCGGCCGCCCCCGGCCGCTCCCGACCCGCCGCCCACGCCCACCCCTCCCGGGCGTGGGCGGCGCCTTGCGCCCCGCGCCCCACCCCGCGAACGCCGCCGCCCCGCGAACCCCGCCGCCCCGGAACGCCGCCGGCCCGCCCGCTCACCGGGAGCGGACGGGCCGGGGGCCAGGGGCCGTACGACAGGCGCCGGGGGCCGGCGGTCAGCCGACGTGCACGCGCGGGCGGCGCGAGCGGTCCGGTTCGGCCTCGCGCAGCACCTCGCGGGTGACCGGCGCGACCTCGCCCTGTCCGAACAGGAAGAACCGCAGGAACTGGGCGAAGGGGCTGCCCTCGGTCCACTCGAAGTAGAGGTGCGGCCGCTGTCCGGTGCGGTCCCGGACGGTGAGCGCCAGCGCGGCGATCGCGTTCGGGATGCTGGAGCTCTCCAGGGTGAGCACCCGGTAGCGCCCGTGCAGCACCTCGCCCCGGACGGTCAGCTCGGCCTCGAAGTCGGAGGCGTCGCGGACGGTGACCTCGACGAAGACCAGGTCGTCCTCGCCGGGGATGTCGTTGTCGGCGCGGATCTGGCGGATCTTGTCGCGGTACTCGGCGTCGTCGCGGTGGCTGGGCTCGTTGGCGATCAGCCGCAGCGGGCGGTGCGCGTAGTCCCTGATGAAACGTTCCGCCACATCGTCCAGGACCACGTTCGTGACGCGCAGCTCGAAGGCGCGGCGCAGCCGGGAGAGCAGCGAGACCAGGATGATGCCCGCGATAAAGCAGGCACCGATCTTCAGACCGTCCGGCCGTTCCATGCAGTTCAGCACGGTGGTGTAGAGGAAGATCGCCGCGATCACCGCGAAGGCGATGGTCCAGCCCCGCTCGCGCTTCTTGTACGCGGCGATGGTCACCGCGATGGCCGCGGAGCTGATCAGCACCAGCACGCCGGTCGCGTACGCGCCGCCCTGGGCGTCCACGTTGGCGTCGAAGATCCAGGTGACCAGGAAGCCGATCAGCGTCAGCACGATCACCATCGGCCGCACCGCGCGCGCCCAGTGCGGAGCCATGCCGTAGCGCGGGAGGTAGCGGGGCAGCAGGTTGAGCATGCCCGCCATCGCGGAGGCGCCGGCGAACCACAGGATCGCGATCGTCGACAGGTCGTAGACGCTGCCGAAGCCGCCGCCCAGGTACTGGTGCGCCAGGTACGCCAGGGCACGGCCGTTGGCGTCGCCGCCGGGCTTGAACTGATCGGCCGGGATGAGCAGCGTGGTGATGAAGCTGGTGGCGATCAGGAAGCAGCTCATGATCACGGCGGCGGTGGTGAGCAGCTTGCGGGTGCCGCGGATCCGCCCCACCGGGTCCGCCTCGGTGTCGCCGGGATCGCCCTTGATGTGCGGCATCACGGCCACGCCGGTCTCGAAGCCGGACAGGCCGAGCGCCAGCTTGGGGAAGACCACCAGGGCCACGCCGACCATCACGATCGGGTTCCCGTGCTGGGCGGTCAGCGCGTCCGTCCAGTCGGTGACCACGTGCGGCGCCTCGACGATCTTCCACAGGCCGACGGCCACCACGACCACGTTCAGCACCAGGTACGTGCCGACCAGGAACACCGCCAGGCCGATCGCCTCGCCGAAGCCCTTGAGGAAGACCGCGCCGAGCATGGCCACCAGGATCATCGTGATCAGCACCTGCTTGCCGCCGAGCACGCCGGTCAGGTGCGGGTTCTCCACCAGGTGCGCGCTCGCGTCGGCGGCGGACAGCGTGATGGTGATCAGGAAGTCGGTCGCCGCGAAGCCGAGCAGCGCCAGGACGAACAGCTTGCCCTTCCAGAACGACAGCAGCCGCTCCAGCATCGAGATCGAGCCCTCGCCACGCGGGCTCTCCTGGGCCACCCGCCGGTAGACCGGCAGCGCGCCCAGCAGGGTGACGACCACCAGCACGATGGTGGCGATCGGCGACAGCACGCCCGCGGCGAGGGCGGCGATGCCCGGCTGGTAGCCGAGCGTCGAGAAGTAGTCCAGGCCGGTCAGGCACATCACCCGCCACCAGCGCTGGCCGGCGCCCGCACCGTGCGCGGCGGAGTCCCCCGCCACCGCGCCCTCCGGCGACTCCCCCGGGGCACCGGCCGCGCCGGAGCCCTCCGCGGGCTTCTCCGCGGTCACGTCCTCCAGCAACCAGCTGCGCAACCGTATTCGCGCCGACGACGGTCCCGCCGTCGTCGTCTCCGTCGGACCCGACGAAACCACCTTGCACCTCTTGTTTAAAGACCCCGTAAAAGCGCCGTCGGGCGACGGCAGTGCGTCAGGCTATGCGACCGCCGTTAAGGATTCGTCATCGGCCCGCGTTAAGAAAACGTCATTGCCGCGCAGGTCGGCGCGGGTGGCACGGTCCGGCGGGCGGGGTGCCAGGGGCGGGAGGCCCCGAGCCGCGGGGACGGCTCGGGGCCTCCGGACGCCTCGGGGAGTCCGGGCGGGCCCGGGGAGCCGGGGCAGGCCTGCGGGAGGCTCCCGGGGTCAGGCCCGGTAGCCGAGGACCGTCATCATCCCCGTCTCCGCGTGGTACACGTTGTGGCAGTGCACCATCCACAGCCCCGGGTTGTCGGCGTCGAAGTCGACGGCCAGGGCCGCGCCCGGCAGCACGATCGCGGTGTCCTTGCGCGGGCCGTCCCCGGGCAGCGCGAAGCTGTGTCCGTGCAGGTGGACGGGGTGCCACATGTCCGTGCTGTTGCGGAACTCCAGCCGCACCCGCTCGCCGGCCGCCACCGGGTAGCGCTGCGCCGGGTCGTACGCGCGCCCGTTGAACGCCCAGTCGGCCTTCTCCATACCGCCGGTCAGCTCCAACCGCACCGTGCGGTCAGGGGACTTGGCGGCCAGTCGGACGCTCGGGTCGGCCTTCAGCTGCCCGGCGGTGACCAGCCGGCCGTCCAACTCGGCCGGGCGCACCGAGGCGTCCGGCGCGGCCCCGCCGCCGGTGCGCAGCACGGCCAGCGCGGTGGCGCCCTTGCCCTCGGCGAGCGCGGTCAGCGGGAACGCGCCGTCCTTGGCGGTGACCAGGACGTCGTAGCGCTCGCCCATGCCGAGCAACAGGGCCTGGGTGGCGGCCGGTTCGACCGGGAAGCCGTCGGTGTGGGTGACCGTCAGCTCGTGCCCGCCGAGGGCGACCCGGTAGGCGGTGTCACCGCCCGCGTTGATCAGCCGGATCCGGATCCGGTCACCGGGCTTGGCGGTGAAGGTCTCGGGCGCGGTGGCGAGACGGCCGTTGACCAGGTGGTACGGGTAGGAGACATCACCGGCGTCACCGCCGAGCAGCGGGCTCCGGGCGCCCATCAGCATCCGGGCCGGGCCGGCGGGCGCGCCGGACGCGCTGCCGGACGCGCCCGGCATACCCGGCATGCCCGGCATGTCGTGGCCGGAGTGACCACCCGCCCCGGCCGTCCCACCGCTCCCGCCGCTCGCACCGCTCGCACCGCTCCCATCCATCCCGGCCATCCCGGCCATTCCCTTGGCGAGTTCGGCGAGGACGGCGTCCGGGGTGCTGCCGTCGACGCCGTCCACCCAGTCGTCCAGGACGACGACCCACTCCTTGTCGTAGCCCAGCGGCTCCTTCGGGTCCTCGACGATCAGCGGCGCGTACAGGCCGCGGTCCTGCTGGACGCCCGCGTGCGGGTGGAACCAGTACGTGCCCGGGTGGCCGAGCGCGAAGCGGTAGTCGAAGGAGGCGCCGGGCTTGACGGCGGCCTGGGTCACGCCCGGCACGCCGTCCATGTCGTTGCGCAGCGCGAGGCCGTGCCAGTGCAGCGAGGTCGGCTGCGGCAGGTGGTTGGCGAGGGTGACGGCGAGCGTGTCGCCCGCGGTGGCACGGATCTCCCGGCCGGGCAGGCGGTCGCCGTACGCCCAACTGCGGACGGTGCGTCCGCCCAGGTCGAGGGTGGTCTCGGTGGCGGTGAGCGCGACCTTGCGCTCCGGGCCGGGGTTGCGCCCGGCCTCGGCGGCGGCGACCTCGGGGCCGTTCGGGGCGACGAACCCGGCGGGGGCGGTGCCCGGGCCGCTCGGGCCGGGCGTGGGGCCGCGGCCCGTCGACCCGTGGTCCATGCCCTTCATCGAGTCGGTGGAGCAGGCGGTGAGCAGTCCGGTCCCGGCGGCGGCGAGCGCGGCGGCGAGGACGGTACGACGGGTGGGTGTGCGCATGGCGGAGTGCACCTCGTGCGGTGTGGTGTGGGCGTGCAGGACAGCGCGTCGGCCGTCCCGGGCGCGGGCGTGTCGGAGCACGCGCGGGCGCGGAACGGCGGACGCGCGCCTACTGGCGCAGCACCGAGAGCCGGTTGAGGAGTATCCGCCCGCCTCCGGGCGGGGGCAGTGCGCGGACGGCCCGCAGCAACCGGGCCCGCACCTCGGCGGCGGCATCGCCACTGCGGCGCAGCAGCGGTCCGGCGACGAGGAGCAGCAGGGTCCAGCCGACGAGGACGGCGAGGCAGACCGCCATCGGGTCCATCCCGTCGGCGGACACGGGGACGGCAGACACGGGGTCCACAGACGTGAGGTCCGCGAACGTGGGACCGGCCGAAGCGGCCCGCACGGGCTCGGCCCGGACCTGCCCGGCCGGCATCCCGTGGTGCCCCGGCGGCGGCTGCACCGCCACCACGCGCGAGGACGACCCCTCGTGCCCGCTGCCGTGAGAGTCGCCGTGCCCGCCGACCGGATGGCCGAGGGTGTGCATCGTCACGACGCCGAACAGCAGCGCGACAAGGAGCAGCAGGCGCGGCACCCACGGCACCGAAGGACCGGACGACCGCAGCTGCGCCATCCTCCGCCTCCCGACCGGGTCCGTCCATATGTACCCCCGCAGGGTATCCCGGGCTTACGGCGGCGGACCGAGCCGGGTCCGCCGCCGCACGGACGTCACACCACGGACGTCACACCACGGACGTCACGGGGAGACCGGCCTCAGCTGAGGAGCCAGCGCTGGTTTGCGCCCAGGTTGGGGTCCCACTGGTCCACCGCGGCGCCGTCGTTCGGGTTCCAGCCGCTGACGTCGAGGAAGTAGGAGCTGTTGACGTTGTGGATGGAGAGGTAGCCGTCCGCACCGACGTTGACCTTCCCCCAGATCTGGTTGTTCGACCCGTCGCAGCCGCGCTGCTCGATGAAGGCGCCGCGCACGGTGCTCGCGTCGACGACGGCCAGGCACTTGCCGCTCGCCTGGTTGACGGCCACGCCGTTGGTGAACGTCCACTTCTGGTTCGCACCGCCGGTGCAGCTCCACTGCCGCACGGGCGCACCGTCGTCGGTCCGCCAGTCCGCGACCTCCAGGCACTTGCCGTTGAACGCGACCTGCACCTGCACCGCCTTGCCGGCGGTGTCGATCGGGTAGTAGTTGAGGGCGGAGGCCGGCGCGGCGGCGAGCAGCCCACCGCCCACGGCGAGCGCGAGCGCGCCGGCGGCGGAACCGAGACGACGCTTGACCACGGTGTTCTTGAACATGATCCCCCCAGGGATTCGTATACGGCCCATCCGGGTCGGGCAGGTGCGCCCGATGCCTGTCATGGGGCCTTGGAGTCGATGTACGAACCGGCCGGCCGGGCTTCCCCGACCGTCTCACTCCCATAGACGTGCGACCCCCACCGAGGTTGCAGGCCGATTCGAAAAAACTTTGATCCGCCCGCCCGGGGTCGAGATCCGGCCACCCACCCACCCCCACCGAGCCGCCCCACCCCGGCCCGTCCCGGAGAACCGTCCCCTAGGGGCGTGGACACGTTCGCCTGCGGGCATGCACCGGTCGTAGCTACCGGCAGGCGCAACATGAGAAGGTGCGAAGCATGAAGGCGATCAAGCTCATCCTCAATGTCATCTGGCTCGTTTTCTGCGGCATTTGGATGGCGCTTGCCTACACACTCGCCGGGATCATCTGCTGCGTGCTCATCGTCACCATCCCGTTTGGCATTGCCTCCTTCCGGATCGCCGGCTTCATCCTGTGGCCGTTCGGGCGGACGGCGGTGGAGCGGCCGGACGCCGGGCCGGCGTCGTGCGTGGGCAATGTGATCTGGCTGGTCTTCGCGGGGTGGTGGCTGGCGCTCGGGCACCTGATCACCAGCATCCCGCTGTTCCTGTCGATCATCGGGATCCCGTTCGGCTGGGCCAACCTCAAGATGATCCCGATCTCGCTGATGCCCCTCGGCCGCGAGATCGTCCACACCGACCAGGAGTGGGGCGCCCGGTAACCACCGCACCACCTCGGGCCCGGACGGCCGGCGAGCGCAGGACGGCTCGCCGGCCGTCGGCGTTCCCGCGTCCGGCGGTCCCGCGTCCGGGGTTCAGGGCCGGGCGGACGCCTTGCGCAGGCCGTAGGCGGCCGCGCCGACGGCGAGGACCGCGGCGCCCGACAGGACGGAGGCGGTGGGGAGCGCGAGGGCCAGGGCGAGGCAGCCGGCCGCGCCGATGGCGGGGACGGGCCTCGGGGGGCGGCCTTCGGCCGGCGTGAGGGTCCAGGCGGCGGCGTTGGCGACGGTGTAGTAGGCGAGTACGCCGAAGGAGGAGAAGCCGATCGCGCCGCGCACGTCGCCGACGGCCGCGACGACGGCGACCACCGCGCCGACGGTCAGCTCGGCGCGGTGCGGGACGCCGAAGCGCGGGTGGACGGCGGCGAGGGCGTACGGCAGGTGGCGGTCGCGGGCCATGGCCAGGGTGGTGCGCGAGACGCCGAGGATCAGTGCGAGCAGCGAGCCGAGGGCGGCAACCGCCGCGCCGACGCGCACCACCGGGACGAGCCCGGGTGCTCCGGCGGCGCGGACCGCGTCGGCCAGTGGCGCCGCGGCGTGGGCCAGGCGGTCGGGGCCGAGGACGGCCAGGACGGCGAGGGCGACGGCGGTGTAGACGACCAGGGTGATGCCGAGGGCGAGCGGGATCGCGCGGGGGATCGTGCGCCGCGGGTCGCGGACCTCCTCGCCGAGGGTGGCGATGCGCGCGTACCCGGCGAAGGCGAAGAACAGCAGGCCGGCGGCCTGGAGGATGCCGTGGATGCCCGCGTCCGTGCCGACCGTCCAGCGGGAGGTGTCCGCGGCTTCGCCGGTCAGGCAGACGGTGACCACGGCGGCGAGCACGCCCAGTACGGCGGCGACGACGGCCCGCGTCAGCCGGGCGGCCTTCTGTACGCCGGTGTAGTCGACGGCGGTCAGCGCCACGACGGCCGCGACCGCGACGGCGTGCTCCCGGCCGGGCCACGCGTACGAGCCGACGGTGAGCGCCATCGCCGCGCAGGAGGCGGTCTTGCCGACGACGAATCCCCACCCGGCGAGGTAGCCCCAGAACTCGCCGAGCCGCTCGCGGCCGTAGACGTAGGTGCCGCCCGACTGCGGGTAGCGGGCGGCGAGCCGGGCGGAGGAGGTGGCGTTGCAGTAGGCCACCACGCCTGCCAGTGCCAGTCCGGGCAGCAGTCCGGACCCGGCGGCGGCCGCCGCGGGCGCCAGCGCGGCGAAGACCCCGGCGCCGACCATCGACCCCAGCCCGATCACCACCGCGTCGGACACGCCCAGGTGGCGCCGCAGCTCTCCCGGCCCGGCCGCCGTCGCCGACCTGCTCATATGACCAGCACCTCTCCCCCGCCGGGCGTCGACGACGGCGCACGATACCGGAGCGGGGGAAACGGCGGGGGGCGGACGGGGCGGGGGCAACGAGGGCCGGCAGGGGCGGCGAGGGCCGACGGCAGTCAGCGGGCGAGACGGGCTTCGAGGGCGCGCAGGTCCTTGACGAGGGAGGCCCGGACCTGGCGGGACATCAGCGGCGCGGCGAAGCGCCGGAAGCCGGAGGAGCCGCCGCGGACCCGGATCCGCGCGAAGGTGCCGGTCTGGGTGGGTTCGAAGGTGTAGGTGACGTGCATGGGCATCGGCCCGGCAACCGAGACCATGTCGAGCACCTGCGGCGGGGCGTAGCCCGCGACCCGCAGCACGTAGTCGAAGCGCCTGCCGAGGAAGCGGGCGGTCCGGGTGACCTCGGCGCCCACGCCGAACCCGCCGGTGTCGGCCTCCCGGGTGAGGGCGGCGGTGCGGATGCCCTGGGTCCACTCGTGGTCGTGGCGCCAGTCCATGGCGTAGCCGGCGACGGTGGCGGGCGGGAGGGGGATCAGGCGTTCCACGGTGACGTCGAGGGGCATGATCACACTCTCCCGCCGGGCGCGCGGGTCCGCTTCCCGGACTGGCCCGGTCGCGGGTGCCGAACCCGCCTGCCGGCGCGCTCAGCGGCCGCAGGCGGCGGGGGCCTCGCCGGGCCGGTCGGCGGGGTGCCGGGCGCAGGCGGCCGTGGGGCCCGCCGGGTCGGCGAGGGCGGGCGCGGCCGGGTGGGCGAGGGCCAGGGCGGCCACGAGGACGAGGACGGCGTCCGCCAGCAGTGTGCGCGCGGGCGTGCGGGCCGGGGTGTGAGCAGTCATGCCGGGACTGTGCGCACACCAACGGTGTCGCATTCCCGTGCGCCGCGCCTTCCACCCGCCCGGGCGAGCGCGCGGCACCGGGCGCGCGCCACCGACGGGCCCCGACCCGCCCCTTTCCTCTGCCCCGCCCCTTCCACCGGACTCCGGCTGCCGACTCCAGACGGCCCCGACCTCCGGCCCGGGCGCTACAGCCCCAGGATCCGCAGCGCCGCCTCCCGCATCTCGACCTTGCGGATCTTCCCGGTGACCGTCATCGGGAACTCCTCGACCACGTGCACGTAGCGCGGGATCTTGACATGGGCGAGCCGGTCGGCGCAGTACGCGCGGACGGTCTCGGCGGTGAGCGGTTCGGCGCCCTCGCGCATCCGGACCCAGGCCATCAGCTCCTCGCCGTACTTCGGGTCGGGGACGCCGATGACCTGGACGTCGAGGACGTCCGGGTGGGCGTGCAGGAACTCCTCGATCTCGCGCGGGTAGAGGTTCTCGCCGCCGCGGATCACCATGTCCTTGATCCGCCCGGTGATGGCGAGGTAGCCGTCCTCGTCCATCACCGCGAGGTCCCCGGTGTGCATCCAGCGGGCGGCGTCGACGGCTTCCGCGGTGCGTTCGGGCTCGTTCCAGTAGCCGAGCATGACGGAGTAGCCGCGGGTGCACAGCTCGCCGGGCTCGCCGCGCGGGACGGTCCGGCCGGTGGCCGGGTCGACGACCTTGACCTCCAGGTGCGGGCCGACCCGGCCGACGGTGGAGACCCGGCGCTCGACCGAGTCGTCGGCCCGGGTCTGGGTGGAGACCGGCGAGGTCTCGGTCATCCCGTAGCAGATGGACACCTCGGTCATACCCATCCGCTCGATGACCTCCTTCATCACCTCGCTCGGGCAGGGCGAGCCGGCCATGATGCCGGTGCGCAGGCTGCCGAGGTCGTACCGCTCGAAGTCGGGGTCGGCGAGCTCGGCGATGAACATGGTCGGTACGCCGTACAGCGAGGTGCAGCGCTCGGCGGCGACGGCGGCCAGGGTGGCTCCGGGTTCGAAGGACGGGGCCGGGATGACCGTGCAGGCGCCGTGGGAGATGGCGGCCAGGTTGCCCATCACCATCCCGAAGCAGTGGTAGAAGGGCACCGGGACGCAGATCCGGTCCTGCTCGGTGTAGTCGAGCAGCTCGCCGACGAAGTACCCGTTGTTGAGGATGTTGTGGTGCGACAGGGTCGCGCCCTTGGGGAAGCCGGTGGTCCCCGAGGTGTACTGGATGTTGATCGGGTCGTCGGGGGACAACTCGGCCTGGCGTGCGGCGAATTCGGCGACCAGGGCCGGACCGGCCCGCCGTCCGGCGTCGAGCACGGCGTCCCAGGCGGGGCCGGCGACCGGCAGGACGCGCTCCAACTCCGGGCAGCTCGGCCGGACTTCGGCGATCATCGCGGCGTAGTCGGAGGTCTTGAACCGGTCGGCGGCGACCAGCAGCCGGATCCCGGCCTGGTTCAGGACGTACGCCAACTCGTGTGCGCGGTAGGCCGGGTTGACGGTGACCAGGACCGCGCCGAGCTTGGCGGTGGCGTACTGGGTGAGCGTCCACTCGGCGCAGTTGGGTGCCCAGATGCCGACCCGGTCGCCCTTGGCGATGCCGAGCTCCAGCAGGCCGAGGGCCAGGGCGTCGACGTCGGCGGCGAGTTCGGCGTACGTCCAGCGGCGGGCGGTGGGGCGGTCGACCAGGGCGTCGCGGTCGGGGAAGGCGCGCACCGCGCGGTCGAGGTTCTCCCCGATGGTGTCGCCGAGCAGGGGGACGTCCGCGGTGCCGGAGGCGTAGCTGCGCGGGGTCGGCGTGGTCGGCACGTGCGGGCTCCTGGGTCCGGCGGGGCGGGTCGGGGACCATCGTCCCGGCCCCGGGGCCGAGCCGCCACCCCCGAACGGGGGTACCGGAGCAACGCCGCGACCCGAGCCGGACACGGCACCGGGGCCGTCCGTCGGGTTCGACGGACGGCCCCGGTGCGCGGGTCACGCGTTGATGCAGGTGTTGCCGAAGGCCGGGTTCAGGATCGAGACGATGCCGATCGAGTTGCCGCAGACGTTGGCCTCGACGTTGATCGGGATCTGGATCTGGTTGCCGGACAGGACGCCCGGCGAGCCGAAGGCGACACCGTTGGCGGTGGCACCGCCGGCGGCGGCGGTACCGGCACCGGCGAGGACGCACACCGCGGCGACGGCGGTGGCGGCGAGGTAGGTGCGAAGACGCATTGCGTCACTCCTTGTGAGGGTGGCGAACTTCCGTGTGACGATCACACTCGCACCGATCGAACTCGACGGCAGGCCGGGAACGTCCGGATTGGTCAGTCGGAGGGCGTGTCGCGCTCCCGCCCCGCCGAGCCGGGCCCGCCGGGCCCCGCGACGCTCAGTGATTCCAGCAGCTCACCGGCCGGATCCAGCCCGGGCTCGGCCGCCAGCGCGCTGCGCAGCCGGAACAGCGCCGTGGCGGTGTCCCCGGTGTGCAGCGCCTCCAGCGCCCGGTTGTAGTCGATCCGACCGGCGTAACGCAGTCGGAACAGCACGGACAGGTCCTCCCGGCAGGAGGGGCAGCACAGGCTCCGCGGGTCCGCCGCCACCCGGCACAGCGGGCAGAGGACCTCCGGGTCGGTCAGGGTACTCATCGCGGACCGGCCTCCTCCGGGCGCACCGGGCCGAGCGACTCGGCGGTCGGCTCGCTGCCCAGCTCCCGCTGCGCCTGCGCGTACAGCGCCAGCAGGTTCGACATGTGTGTGTTGACCGCTTCCATGTTGGGCGCCTCGACCGCGGCGTCCAGTCCGCGCAGCTCCGCCATGATCAGCTGGCCCAGGGCGGGCGAGACCATGTTCTGGGTCACGTAGACGTTGCACATGGTGAGCATCCGCATGGTGTGGCCGAGCGAGTCGCACAGCTCGTCCGCCCGCTGGGCCGCGCGCATCGCGCCCTCCCAGTCGGCCGCCTCGCGGCGCAGCCGCAGGTCGGCGGCGACCGAGCGGAGCCGGTCCAGGTCGCTCGGGTCGAGGTGCTTCTCGCAGTAGTGGAGGAACAGGCTCAGGTACGCCTCGGAGCCGCGCACCCAGCGCTGGGCCTTGAGCTGGCGCTGGGCCCGCTCCAGCGCCTCGTCCACCGACCGGCCGCGGGTCTGGCCGGCCGCCAGGTCGTCCAGGGTGTCCATCAGCCGCTGGGCCTCGCGCATCTCGGCCTCGGTCAGCTCGCCGCCCCAGCGGTCGGTGAAGGTCTCGATCTGCCGCTGCTGCTCCTCGACCTGGACCTTCAGCTCCGGGTCGAGGGTGACCCGCTCCAGCTTGACGGTCTTCTCGGCGCCGCCCTGGATCCGTACCGACAGGGTGATGGTGCGGTCCCGGTCGAGGCCGAAGGCGACCTCGACCGGGGTGCGGCCGCCGAGGCCCTCGGGCAGGCGCAGGGTGAGGTGGCCGATCAGCTCGTTCTGCTGGGCGATCTCGTGCTCGCCCTCGTAGACCGCGATCTCCAGCCGCTGCCGGCCGCTGCCGGAGACCACGAACTCCCGGCTGACCGGGGACGTGGTCGGGTAGCTGGTGTTCTTGGGGATGATGACGGCGAGCCGGCCGTCGTTGAGCTCGATGCCGAGGTTCTTCGGGGTGATGTCGAACGGGTTGGTGACCTGCATCAACTCGCCGCAGCCGGTGCAGATCTCGCTGCCGGGCGGGCTGACCTGGCCGCAGGAGGCGCAGCGCAGGCCGATGTCCTCGGCGGCGGTGGAGGCCACCTTGGTCAGCCCGGGGGCGGCCGAGTTGAGCGCCTCGCCGCAGAGTTCGCAGGCGGTGACGCCGGGGGCGGCCGGGGTGCCGCAGCGCGGGCAGTTGTCGCCGCGCACCACGGTGGTGGCCTCGGCCTGCCTCGGCACGATCGTCCCGGTGCCCGTACCGGCCGTCTCCTGGCCGCACTTGGGGCAGTCGGCGGCCCCGGAGTCGACCGGGACGTGGCAGGTCGCGCAGGACACCCGGGGGGCGCCGAGCAGGGACGTCGCGCAGTTGGCGCAGTTGGAGGCGGAGAGGTCGCCGGGGGCGCGGCACTCGGGGCACTCCACCTCGCCGACCAGCGCGGACTGCACGGCCGCGCCGAGCGCCACGCACTGCATCGGGTTGACGCCGCGCCGGATCCGGCGGGGGCCGAACACCTCGCCGAGCCGCCGGGCGACCAGCGGGATCGCGGTCGAGCCGCCGACCAGCACCACCTCGTCGATGTCCCCGACGGTCAGGTTGGCCTGCATGATGGCCTTGTGGGTCAGCTCGATGGTGCGCTCGATCCGGGCCTCGATCAGCTCCTCGAAGCGGGCCCGCTCGAACTCCGTCTCCAGCACCAGCTGTCCGGCGCCCAGGCCGGGCAGGATGACCTCGGAGGACTCCTGGTTGGACAGTTCGATCTTGATGGTCTCGGCGGTGGAGGCGATCTTCGGGCGGTCCCGCAGGTCGGGCTGGTAGTCCGAGCCGTACTCCTCGCGGATGTCCTCCAGCAGCGCGGTGGTGATCGCGCGGTCGAAGTCGTCGCCGCCGAGCAGGTTGTCGCCCTCGATGCCGAGCACCGAGACGGAGCCGGGCACCAGCAGCAGGATCGAGATGTCGAAGGTGCCGCCGCCGAGGTCGTAGACCAGGACGGTCCTGCCCTCGTCGCCCGCCTCGGTGGTGATGCCGTAGGCGAGCGCGGCGGCGGTCGGCTCGTTGATGATCCGCAGCACGTGCAGTCCCGCCATCCGGCCCGCCTCCTGGGTCGCCGCGACCTGGCGCTCGCCGAAGTAGGCGGGGACGGTGATCACGGCCCGGTGGAAGGGCTCGCCGAAGCGCTGCTCGGCGTCCTCCTTGAGCCGGTGCAGGATGATCGCGGAGATCTCGATCGGGGTGTACGAGCGGCCGTTGAACCAGACGTTGACGTCGCCGTCGGTGCCGGCGGTGACCTTGTAGTCGACCTCCTTCAGGGCGGCCTGGACCTGCGGGTCCTTGAACTTGCGGCCCATGAAGCGCTTGACCGAGCGGATCACATTGACGCCGTCGATGGCGATCCGGCCGCGTGCGGTGGAGCCCACCAGCAGTTCGCCCTTGCGGCCGCTGCCGACCACGGAGGGGGTGCCCTCCTGGTTCTGCCGGTTGAAGATGATCTCCGGCTCGCCCCGGCGCAGGTGGGCCACCACCGAGTTGGTGGTGCCCAGGTCGATGCCGAGTGTGCGGTACATGTCGTTCCCCTCTTGCCCCTCGTGGTCCTGGCTACTTCTTGCGCTTGGGCCGCTTGCCCGCGACCACGCCCTTGCGGCGGGCCCGGGGCGGGGCCGCCCTGGGCTGGGCGCGGGCGGCCGACGGGGCGGCGGGCCCCTCGGGCTCTGCGGGCTGCTCGGGCTGTCCGGGCTCCTCGGGCTGCGCCGACTGCTCCGGTTCCGCCGGCCTGGGCCCCTGGAGCGCGTCCTCGACCTCGGCCGAGGTCGGCGCGGGCTGCGGCTCCGGTGCGGGTTTCGGTTCCGGTTCCGGTTCCGGTGCGGCGACCACCACCTGGGCCCGCCGCAGGACCTCGTCCCCCCAGAAGAAGCCGGTGACCGTCGTCCGCACCACCGTCTCCGGTGCCACTCCCGGGCGGGCCTCGACGCCCACGATCTCGGCCAGGTCCGGATCCGCCGTCATGCCCTCCAGGCGCATCGGGCGGACCTTGGCCTTGGCGAGCCGGCCGAGCAGCCGCCGCCGGGTGGCCTCGATGCCCTCGCCGCGTCCGAGCGCCACCAGCTCGCGGTCCAGGCCGAGGGCGGCGAGCGCGTCGTCCACCTCGACCAGGATGCCGAGCAGTTCCCGCTGCTCGGCCCGGGCGGTCTGCCGCTGCTCCGTCAGCTTGTTCCCCAACAGGGAGGTCCGGAAGAGCAGTTGGACGAACTTCCGTTCCAGGTCCACGTCCTCGACGCCCGGCGGGACGTCCAGCGGCCGGTGGCCGTCGAGCAGGGGTGCGGTCGGGGCGTCGGTCATTCTGGTACCTCGATCTGCGGCAGCACGGACAGGTCGGCCGCGTAGCGGGCGGGGACGGGCGGTTCGGGGTCGGCGCCGCCGGGGGCGGGCTCGGCGAAGTCGGCGGCCAGTTCGGCGCGGTGCAGTGCCAGCACGGCCGGGGCGTACGGCAGCGGCGGGCGCTCGATCACCAGCAGCGGTTCGGCGAGCGCGGGCGCGAGCAGTTCGGCGGCCTGGCCGACGGGCTCCGGCGGGAGCGGCTGCTGGAGGTCCGACTCCAGCCGCCGGTCCGGGTTCCGCAGCAGTGCGGCGGCCTCCTGGATCTGCTGGCGGGTGTACCGGCCCGCCCGCGTCGCCGGTCCGACGGCGAGGTTGATCTCGCGCACACCGGCCGTGAGCGGGATGCCCAGGACTTCGTACGGCGACGGTTCAGGCAGTGGCATGGCGGGCGGTCCCTCTCCTCACGGATCAGCGGTCACGGATCACGGATGGCGGTTGGCGGTTGGCGGGTGGCGGTTGTGCGGACGGCGGCTGTGTGGACGGCGGTTGGCGGACGGCGGCTGCGCGGATGTGCGGACGGCGGCACCCGGCGCACGGTCTAGGACGACGGCAACTTCCCTGCGGTTGCCGTCAGTAGAGCGCGTTGATCCGCCGCTGCATGGCCCGCACGTCCTGGTCGTCCGGGCTGTGCTCGACCGCCCGACGGGCCAGGTCACGCGCCTCCCGCAGCTGGCGGGCGTTGGCCCGCTGGACGGCGTACGAGCCGAGCACGATGCCGAGTTCGCGGTGCAGCTTTCCGGTGTCCTCCGGGGTGCGGGAAAGGCCGAGTGCCTCCTCCAGCAGCCGGACCGCCTCGGTGTAGCGGCGGGCCTCGTAGTGCCCGATGGCCTCGCCGCGCCAGACGCTGACCATCAGTCGGCGGATGTCGGTGGAGTCGTCGTAGGACTTGGCCTTCTGCAGCATCGCGGCCTGGACGGTGAACGGCGCCTCCTGGAGGGCGTCGACCACGTGGTTGGCGAGCATCACCCCGACCCGGCGCGGGGCCTCGCGGTCGATGTCGCCCTCCCATTCCGGGTCGGCGTCCAGTGCCTCGGCCATCCGCTGTACGGCGCGGACGCGGTCGTCGGCGAAGGCGGCGGAGCGGGAGAGCTGGCGCAGGACGAAGGCGAGGCCGAGCCGGTGGTCCGGGTCGGGGTTGAGGGAGATCAGCGCCCGCCAGGCGTCGGCGGCCTCCTCCAGGTCCGCGTCGTCGGCGTCCGCGCGGCTGAGCTGGCCGGCCCGGTTGCCGAGGGCGGCTTCCAGGAAGTGCCGGGCGGTCGGGTCGCCGGGGGCGAGTTCCATGCTCTTCCGGAGCAGGTCCAGGGCGCGGGTGTAGTCCTTGTCCTCGTTGTTGATCTTGCGGGCCCACTGTGCGTAGGTGGCGCCGAGGTCACCGCGCACCTCGGGGTCGTCGGGGGCCAGCGCCAGGGCCTTCTCCAGGAGTTCGGCCGCTCCGGGCTGGTCGTCCAGGCTGTTCTTGAGCAGTGCGCGGGCGGCCCGTACGCCCGACTCGGCGGCGATGGCGGCGGCGTCGTCGGGCAGTACGGCACCGGGGACGGCGCGGGCGCGGGTGAGGCAGTCCAGGGCCTCCCGCCAGTCCTGGTTGCGGTGGTGCTCGCGGGCCTGGTCGACCAGGGACTCGCCGAGCAGCGCCTGCCAGGCCTCGCCGCGCTCGCCCTCCGCCACCGCGTCCAGGGCGGCGACTGCGGCGGCCTGGCGGCCCTGGAGTTGCAGGTAGCGCTGCGGGCCGAGGGCGCCGAACAGGCCGAGGGCGCGGGTCGGCGCGGGCGCGCCGGGGCCGGCCGGCCGCCGCCAGGCCCGGACGGCCTGCTCGAAGGCCTCGGCCCAGGCGCCGGCTCCGGGCTCGGCGCGCAGCAGCCGGTCGAGCGTGGGGCCCGCCGTGAGCCGGCGGTCCGGGCGGCCGGGCAGGGCTATCCGGACGTCCTCTTGGGCGAAGGCGTCGGCGGTGTGGGCCTCCATGCCGAGCAGCAGCGTCCAGGCGGAGACCTCGTCGCCGCCGCGTCCGGCGGCCCGGTCGAGGGCGCGCAGGTCGTCCCGGAGGCGGTCGATGAGGCCGGAGCGGGCGGCGGCGAGCCGCTGCGGTTCGGCGGTGCGGCCGGTGATCCGGGCGGACTCGGCCCACAGGTCGGGCTGGTGCAGGGCGGCGACCAGGGCGCCGAGCGTCCAGGCCCAGACCTCCTCGCCGACCGCCTCGGCCGCCTCGGCCGCCTCGGTCGGCTGGGCCGACTGGGCCGGCTCGGTCGCCGCCGCCCCGACGGTGGTGGAGGCGATGGCGGAGGCGGAGGCGAGCCGGTAGCCGGCCAGGCCGAGGGCGTGCAGCAGGCGCGGGTGGGCCGGGTCGGCGAGCAGCAGCGCCCGGTAGGCCTCCCAGGCCTCGCGGTGCCGGCCCTCGACGGCGTGCTGGTGGGCCTCGTGCTCGGCGAGCAGGACCAGCGCGCCCGCGGCCTGTGGGTGGGCGGGGTGGAGGGCGACGGCTCGGCGCAGGTCGCCGGCGGCCCGGCCGGGCCGCCCGTCGGCGAGGGCGGCGCCGGCCCGGCGGACCAGGACGGCGGCGCGGAGGGTGCCGCTCTCCGCCGGCAGGTCGGCCAGGGCCTCGTCGAGGCGGCCGAGTTCGGCGCGCAGCAGGGCGAGGTCGAGCCGGACCGGCGCGGCGGCGGCGCTGCCGCCCAGGGCCTCGGCCCAGCGGGCGAGGACGGGTTCGGCCTGCTCGGGGGTGCCGGCCCGGCGGGCGCAGTCGAGGACGGCGCGCAGCGCGGGGCCGGCGCAGCGGACGCAGCGGCGGGAGCCGGCGCCTTCGGGGGCGAACAGGTGGTCGGTGCAGGCCTCGCGGCCGCAGCCTCCGCAGGATCCGGTGGCGGGCCGGTCGCAGGCCGCGCAGTCGCCGGCGGGCTCCGCCGCGGGTATCGCGGCGTCGGCCGTCCCGGCAGCGGGCACGGCGGCGGCCGTCCCAACGACGGCGGGAACGGCGGCGGGCGAGGAGGCCGGGACCCCGTCGGAGGCCAGGAAGTGCCGGTACCAGTCCAGCGCGCCCGCCCAGTTGCCGGCCCGTTCGGCGAGTTGGGCGCGCAGCCGGGCGAGCGCCGGGTCGCCGGCCGGGTCGGGGGCGAGCGGGCCGAGCAGGGCGATCGTCTGGACCGGACGGCCCGCCAGCAGGGCGGCGGCGGCCAGGTGGTAGCGGTCGCGCGGGCCGCCGTCGGCGTCCAGCAGGCCGCCGACCGGGCCGGGTGTGCCCTCGGCCAGGGCGAGGGCGGCGCGCAGCCGGGCCTGCCGGTGGGTGAGGGCGCCGGGCAGGGCGTCGGCGAGGGCGAGGGCGGCGACGGCGCGTTCGCGTGCCTCGGGGCGGTCCCGGCCGGTGACCAGCAGGTGCGCGGCCTCGCGCAGGGCGGCTTCGCGCAGCGCGGCGCGGTAGCCGGGGGCGGCCGGGTGCTCGGCGGCGGCGCGCTGCCAGTGCGCGCGGGCGGCGACCGGGTCGCCGGCCAGGGTGGTGCGGGCGAGCCGGTCGCGGGCGAGGGCCTGGCGTTCGCGCAGGTCCTCGTCGTCCAGGGGCTCCCAGCGGGCGAGGGCGTCGGCCGGGTGGCCGGTGCGGGCGAGGGCGAGGCCGTGGTGGAAGGCGGCGATCCGGGTCCAGCGGGTGCCCGGTTCGGTGTCGGCCTCGGCGCGCAGCACCGGTTCGGCCTCGGCGGCCTGCCCGGCGGCGAGCAGGGCGGCGCCGAGCCTGACCCGGGCGGGGCGCCAGTCGGGGGCCTGGCCGAGGCCGGCCCGGTAGTCGGCGGCGGCCTCGGCGGGGCGCTCGGCGCGTTCGTGGACCAGGGCGAGGCCGAACCGGGCGGGGGCGAACGAGGGTCGGACGGTCAGGGCGGCGGTGAACTGTTCCGTGGCCTGCTCGTCGGCGCCGAGCAGCAGGGCGAGCCGGCCGAGGGCGTACCGGGGGCGGGGGTCGGCCGGGGCTTCGACGGCGGCGGCCGCGAGGTCGGTCCAGGCGGCTTCGGTGGCGCCGAGCCGTTGCCGGGCCAGGCCCCGGAAGAGCAGGCCGTCGGTGCGCAGCACCGGGCCGCGCCCCCACGGGGAGGGCTCGCCGGGGCCGCGCCGCAGGGCCTCGTCGAAGGCGGCGACGGCGGGTTCGTCGCGGTGCAGGGTGTACAGCTGAGCGCCCCAGCGGAACCAGAGTTCGCCGCTGCCGCCGGGGGCCGTGGCGGCGAGCAGGGCCTCGGCTTCGGCGGACCGGTCGGTGTCGCGCAGCAGGGCGGCGCGGGCGAGGACCGGCCAGTCCCGGCCGGGCAGGGCGGCGAGGGCCCGGGTGGTGGCCTCCTCGCGCTGCCCGGCGGTGCCCTCCCGGCAGCGGCGCTGCAGCCAGTCGAGGGCGCGGGCGGCGGCTTCGGCCTCCTGGCCGGGTTCGGCGCCGGCGGCGGTGGCCCGGAGGAGGGCGAGCAGCGGTCCGAGGTCGCCGTCCGGGGCCTGGATCCGTTCGTCGGCGAGCAGGCACAGGCTCCACCGGGGCAGTTGCCGGGCCGGGTCGGCGAGCAGCGGGAACGCCTCGCGGTACAGGGCGAGGGCGGCCGACGGGCCGCCGGTGGGGAGGGTGGCCTCGGCCTGGCCGACCAGTGCGAGGCCGCGCTGGACGCCCAGTTCGGGTGGTCCGGCGGCGAGCAGCCCGGCGAGCCGGGCGTAGCGGCGGCGGGCCTGGGCGGCTTTGCCGGCGGCGAGCCGTTCGGCGGCCGCGGCCAGGGCCTTCTCAGCCGTCCCGGCGTCCGGGATCCGTCGGCGGCGGGCCAGTACGACGGCTGCCGCACCGGCCAGTGCCACCACGATCAGCAGCACCGCTAGCAGCGCCATGCACCGTCCCCCTGTGTCAGGATGGCGTCGCCCCCATGATCAACGCGGTTCTGACGATCATGAGTTGACGCTCTGTCGTGATGTTGCTCGGGCGCCATCAGAATAGGCCCTCGACCGGACAGACGAACAGGAAAGAGCACTATCCTGGGCAACGCATCACCAGGACATGAACAAGCGCGTCGACAGCGGTCGGAAGCGCCGAGCGGTTCAGAAGCGTCGGGGGTCGTGTGTCCGAGTCGCGTTGGGTGCCCGGGCTCCGGTTCGGGCCTGAGTTCGACCCCGAGCAGTACGAGCTCCTGGAGTTCCACCACCGGGGCGGCGAGGCCGAGGTGTGGCGGGCCGTCCGCACCGGTCACAACGGGCGCAAGGAACTCGTCGCCGCGAAGATCATGCTGGAGCGCGACCCGTCCGAGGTGCGGCGCTGGCTCGGACGCTGGGACGACGTCTCGCACAACGCGCACCGGCTGGGCGTCACCGACCTGGTGGTGCCCAGCTTCCTGCTCGGCCCCTCCCCGCACCGGCCCGGCGGGGTGTCCTCCGGCGGCCTGCTGGGCTACCAGATCTCGCCCTGGGTCGAGGGCGTGCCGCTGCACACCTGGGCCCGCGCCCAGCGCGGCGGTCCGCCCGCGGTGGCCGAGGTGCTGGCCCGGCTGTGCCGGATCGTCGACGAGCTGCACCGCCAACGCTGGGTGCACCGCGACATCTCCCCCGCCAACGTGCTGGTCGACGACCAGGGCCAGGTCAAGCTGATCGACCTGACCTTCCTCGCCCCGCTCGACCACACCCTGACCGTCGCGGTGTTCACCCCCGGGCACGTCCCGCCGGAGGCCGAGCAGGTCGGCGGCTTCCCGACCACCGCCAAGGACCTGTTCGCGGTCGGCACCCTCGCCCGTACCCTGCTGCTGCCCGACCACGGCCGGCTCGACCACCGGCTCGCCGCCGAGCAGGCCCGCGCCGAACTGCTCGCGGCCGGCTACGGCGAGGAGTTGGCGCGCTGGGCCTGCGAGCCACTGGCCCGGGAGCCGGACCGCCGCCCCTCCCCGCTCGGCCCGTGGGCCGGCCGGGGCCGTGAACTGCTGCGCGCCCACCGCTCGGTGGCCCGCACCGCCGCCCTCGCGGTACTCGCCGACCGGGCCGGGCGCCCGCTGGTGGTCACCGGCGGCTCCGACGGCACCGCGCTGGCCGGCCCCTCGCCCACCGGCCCCGAGCCCACCGGCCACCGGCTGCCCGCAGGCCAGGGCCCGGGGGCGGTACGGGAGTTGGCTGCCGGCTGGGCCGGGCGCCAGGGCGAGCTGGTGGTGTGCGCCGAGGACCGCGCCAACACCCTCTGGGTCGGCACCGCCGCCGGCTGGTGGGAGGCCGCGCGCGGGGTCGACGGGCTGGCCGGGGCGGTCGACCCGGCCGGGGAGATGACGGTCTGGACGGCCGTCGGCGGCGCGCTGCGCTGCTACCGCTGGGCCCCCGGCCTCACCCTCACCGGCCAGGAGCTGTCCGGCTGCCCGGCCGACCGGGTGCTGGCGGCCGTCCAGGAACGCCCCGGCCACTGGCTGGTCCTGGTCGAGCACCGGGGCCGGGTGCTGAGCTGGCGGCCGGGCTCCACCGGACCGCCGCTCCCGCTCGGCCCGGCGGGCGCGCCGCGCGCCGGGGCGCTCGCCCGCACCTCCGCCGGACCGCAGGCCGCCACCCTGCGGCCGGACGGCTCCGTCCAACTGCACACCGTCGGCGCCACCGGGGCGGGCACCGAGATCGGCGACGGCGAACCCTCCCTGGGCATCGCCATGGTGGGCCACCGCGGCGGCCCGACCGTCGCACTGGCCGGCGCGGGCGGCGTACGGCTGCGGCTGCCGCCCGGCGGCGCCTCCCGGCGGGCCCGGTGGTGGCGCCCGACGCTGCGGCCCGCCACCCGGGTCGCGCTCGCGCTGGGCGACGACTGGCGGCTGTGCCTGGCGGCGGTGGTGGAGGGCGAGTTGCAGGTCTGGCAGGAGGACGCGGCGTACCGCTGGCAGTCGGTGGAGCTGCCGGAGGTCTGATCCGGCGGGGTCCGGCGGGGCGTGGGGTGCGGGGCGCCGCACGTCCCGGGTGCCACGGTGCACACCGACGGCCGAGGCCCCGGGACCCCGGTGTCGGGGTTCCGGGGCCTCGGCCCGGCGGTGGAGGTGGAGAGGGGATCAGCGGAACCGGCGCAGCCGGAGGCTGTTGCCGACCACGAAGACCGAGGAGAAGGCCATGGCCGCCCCCGCGATCATCGGGTTGAGCATCCCGGCCGCGGCCAGCGGCAGGGCGGCGACGTTGTAGCCGAACGCCCAGAACAGGTTGCTCTTGATGGTGGCCAGGGTCTTGCGGGAGAGCCGGATGGCGTCGGCCGCGGCCAGCAGGTCGCCCCGGACCAGGGTGAGGTCGCCGGCCTCGATCGCGGCGTCGGTGCCGGTGCCCATCGCCAGTCCCAGGTCGGCCTGGGCGAGGGCGGCCGCGTCGTTGACGCCGTCGCCGACCATCGCCACGACCTTGCCCTCGGCCTGCAGCCGCTTGACGGTGTCGACCTTGTCCTGCGGCATGACCTCGGCGATCACGTGCTCCGGCGCGATGCCGACCTCGGCCGCCACGGCCTCGGCGACCAGCCGGTTGTCCCCGGTCAGCAGCACCGGGGTCAGGCCCAGCCCGCGCAGCTTGGCGATGGCCTCGGCACTGGTCGGCTTGACCGCGTCGGCCACCTCCAGGACCGCCCGGGCCTCACCGTCCCAGCCGACCGCGACCGCGGTGCGGCCGGCCGCCTCGGCGGTGCGCTTGGCCTCGGCCAGGCCCGCCGGCAGGTACTGCGACCACTCGTCGAGCAGCGCCTCCCGGCCGGCCACCACCGCGTGGCCGTCCACCACGCCCTGGACGCCCAGGCCCGGCACGTTCTCGAAGCCCTCGACGGCGGGCAGCTCACCCGCCTTGGCGGCGGCGGTGGCGATCGCCCGGGCGATCGGGTGCTCGGAGGCGTGCTCCAGGGCGCCCGCCAGGCGGAGCACCTCGGCCTCGGTGGTGGTGCCGGTGGTGTGGACGGCGAGCAGGGTCATCCGGCCGGTGGTGACGGTGCCGGTCTTGTCGAGGACGATGGTGTCGACCTTGCGGGTGGACTCCAGCACCTCCGGGCCCTTGATCAGCACGCCCAACTGGGCGCCGCGGCCGGTGCCGACCAGCAGGGCGGTCGGGGTGGCCAGGCCCAGGGCGCACGGGCAGGCGATGATCAGCACGGCGACGGCGGCAGTGAAGGCCGCGGTCCAGCCCTCGCCGGTGCCCAGCCAGTAGCCGAGGGTGGCCACCGCGAGGGTGATCACGATCGGTACGAAGACCGCGGAGATCCGGTCGGCGAGGCGCTGCGCGGCGGCCTTGCCGTTCTGCGCGTCCTCGACCAGCCTGGCCATCCGGGACAGCTGGGTGTCGGCGCCGACCCGGGTCGCCTCGACCACCAGCCGGCCGCCCGCGTTCACGGTGGCGCCGGTGACACTGCCGCCGACCCCGACCTCGACCGGGACGGACTCCCCGGTCAGCATCGAGGCATCCACCGCCGAGGCGCCCTCGACCACCACGCCGTCGGTGGCGATCTTCTCGCCGGGCCGGACCACGAAGCGGTCGCCCACGGCGAGGTCCGCGATCGGGATGAGCACCTCGGCCCCGCCGCGCAGCACCGTCACGTCCTTGGCGCCCAGTTCCAGCAGCGCCTTGAGCGCGGCCCCGGCGGTGCGCTTGGAGCGGGCCTCGAAGTAGCGGCCGGCCAGGATGAAGGCGGTGACGCCGGCCGCCGCCTCCAGGTAGATGTTGGACGCGCCGTCGCTGCGCCCGATCGTGAACTCGAAGCCGTGCCGCATGCCCGGCATCCCGGCGTCGCCGAAGAACAGCGCCCACAGCGACCACAGGAACGCGGCACCGGTGCCGAGCGAGACCAGGGTGTCCATCGTCGCGGCGCCGTGCCTGGCGTTGGTGTAGGCGGCCTTGTGGAACGGCCAGGCGGCGTAGGTGACGACCGGGGCGGCCAGGGTCAGGGACAGCCACTGCCAGTTGTCGAACTGCAGGGCGGGCACCATCGCCATCGCGATCACCGGCACCGCGAGCACGACCGCGGTGAGCAGCCGTTGGCGCAGCGGGGCCAGCCCGTCGGCGGGCTCGGCCTGCCCGCCCGCCGGACCCTCGGCCGCCGGGGGCTCCGGCAGCGCGGCGGTGTAGCCGGTGGCCTCGACGGTGGCGATCAGGTCGGCGACCTCGACGCCCCCGTCGAAGGCGACCTTCGCCTTCTCGGTGGCGTAGTTGACGCTCGCCGTGACCCCGTCCATCCGGTTGAGCTTCTTCTCGATGCGGGCCGCGCACGAGGCGCACGTCATTCCGCCGATCGAGAGTTCCACCTCCGCGGAGGCGGGTGCCTGCGTAGTCATCGTCGCTCCTCGTGACAGTCGTCTTCCGGTCCTGCGATACGTTTCCGGGCCGGGCCCTGGTACCCGGGAGGGGTATCGGGCGGTGCCGAGTTCATTTATACCCCCGAGGGGTATCGACGGCAAGCCCTGACCGATACCCCCTGCCGGTATTTTTCGGCGAGCCCGGATCGCTTGACTTGATACCCCCATGGGGTATTCACTCGTGGACATCGAACCGAGACCGGGATCGAACCGGCACCGGCATCGAACCGAGACCGCGAGGAGGGCCGCATGGCCGGCTACAGCACCGAAAAGGACCAGCTCCTGCGCAGACTGCGCCGCGTCGAGGGCCAGGTCCGCGGCCTCCAGCGCATGGTCGACACCGACACCTACTGCATCGACACGCTCACCCAGGTCTCGGCCGCCACCAAGGCCCTCCAGTCCGTGGCCCTGCAACTGCTCGACTCCCACCTCGCGCACTGCGTCCACGACGCCATCGCGGGCGGCGGCGCCGAGGCCGACGCCAAGATCGCCGAGGCGTCCCAGGCCATCGCCCGGCTGATGCGCGCCTGAGGCCCCACCGACACCCGCCAATCGCCGCCCGCCCGACACCCGCCGACCGCGACCCGCCCGACCCCGAGGAGAACCCCGCCATGAACACCGCGCTGCGCGTCACCGCCTTCACCGCCGGCCTCGCCGCCGCCTTCGGCCTCGCCCTCGGCGTCGGCAACGCCACCGGCGGCAGCCCCGCGCCCGCCCCCGCCACCGCCGGGCACGCGGGGCACGGTGGGCCGGCCGAGAACCCGGGGGCCTCCGCGGACGGCACCACCGAGCACCCGCCCGGCGGGCTGCAGGTCTCCGAACGCGGCTACACCCTCAGCATCGACAGCCCGTTCGTCACCGCCGGCTCCCCCACCGACCTGCGGTTCCGCATCCTCGGCCCGGACGGCAAGCCGGTCACCGCCTACCAGCCGCAGCACGAGAAGGAGCTGCACCTGATCGTCGCCCCGCGCGACCTCTCCACCTTCCAGCACCTGCACCCGGCGCTCGCCGCCGACGGCACCTGGAGCGCCCCGGCCGCCGTACCCGCCGCCGGGGAGTACCGGGTCTTCGCCGACTTCACCCCGGCCGGCGCCACCGAGGGCCTCACCCTCGGCGCCGACCTGCACGCCGCGGGCGACCTGCGCCCGGCCCCGCTGCCGCAGACCGGACGGACCGTCACCGTCGACGGCTACACCGTCACCCTCGGCGGCGACCTCACCCCCGGACGCGGCGGCCGGCTCACCCTGGACGTCAGCAAGGACGGCAAGCCGGTCACCGACCTCCAGCCCTACCTCGGCGCGTACGGCCACCTCGTCGCGCTCCGCGCCGGCGACCTCGCCTACCTGCACGTCCACCCGGACACCACCGCCCCCGGCCCGGAGGTCGGCTTCACCACGACCGCGCCGAGCACCGGAAGCTACCGGCTCTTCCTGGACTTCAAGCACCAGGACACCGTCCGCACGGCGGCGTTCACCCTGACCACCGCCGACACCCCGCCCCCCACCGCCACCGCCAACCCGACCGAGCCGGCGGGCCCCCACCAGCACTGAGTACCAGTGCTGAAGCCGTCACTCCCCGTGCCGGGCGGTCCCCAGCGGACCGCCCGGCATCGCGCTGCCCGCCCACGCGCCCGAGCGGGTCAGTCCGTGGCCTTGGGGTGACCGGTGCCTGCGTAGGTGATCCAAGCAATGCGGCTGACGTCGTCGAGCAGGTACCAGATGCGGCCACCACCGGTGACCTCGTACTGCCAGCGCTCCAACTCCCGGCCTTTGAACGTGGCAGTACCGAGGCCTCCCTTGAGCCGGTGGTGGCGGCAGGGGTTGTCACCGGCCCGAGGAGTCGCACGGATTCGCTCGAACGCGCGGCGCAGGTTGCCTGCCGCCTGGCGGCCCAGGTTCTCCCAGCCCTCTGCTGCTTCGGAGTTGGCGAACCGGAGATCGTACTCGTCACCGGTCGGAGGTGGCGCGACCCGGTCTCCGCGCTTGGGACTCACTCGACTGCCTCGGGCGGGGGGACGGACCCGAGGTCGCCCTCGGGCTCACGCGTGAGGAGCGCGTACAAGGCGGGGTCCGCGTGGATCTCGGCGCTGTGCTTCCACTGCCCGAGCAGGAGCGCGATCGGGGCGAGGGTGTCCAGTGCCACCGCCCCGCGTGCCGTGTCGACCAGTTCGGCAAGCAACGTGTCGATGTCCTCGGCGGGCAGGAACGTGCTCCACGGCAGAGCTTCGGGCAGCGCCTGGCGCAGGGCCTCGATGTTCTCGCTTCGTACCAGCCCCGTGAGCAGGCGGGAGGTGAAGTCCACGACCTCGGCGTCGCGCTCCATCTGGTCGACGCGCATCAGAGCCAGGTCTCCGGCATCGCGACGCCGGAGTCTCAGCACCCGTACGGCGTCCAGTCTGCGCGTGGTCGCGGCGGGGTGGTGGAGCAGTTCGCTGAAGGGCACGTCCTCGTAGGCCGCAGTCATGACATCCACAGTAGCTCGGATATCGGCGCGTGGCCGGGGATGTCCTGGGAAACTCGGATGGTGGTGTGCCCCGGCGGTCGGCGAGGATTCGGAGCGCACTCCGCACGCACCCCTGCACGAGGTGTGCGCGCACGCCCGTACGTGCGCGCACGCCTCGGAGGCGTTCCCTGGCCGGGTACCCATACGGGGTATCCGGCCGGGGGCGCTCAGCATCTCGGGCAGTCGCGGGCGGGGTTCAAGCTCGCGGGCCGGGCAGCGGCGCCGGCGGCGGCTGCGACGGCCGCGGCCAGGCAGGAGAGCAGGCAGCGGGTCACGGGGTGGCGTGCGGCGCGCAGCAGCGCGGGCGGTACGGCGAAGGGTGCGGGGGTCATGGTCGGGCTCTCCTTCGTCCGGTCGGCGGGGTTCGCGACGGCCGGTCGTTCATGGCCTACGGGGGCCGTGCCGGTGGGCGCGGCCCCCCGAGGAGCGGGCGGTGCGCGGCCTCAGCCGGCCGTGGCGGACTTCGCCTCGGGGTCGGGGCGGGGGGTGCGCAGCGTGGCCACCGCGAGCAGGGCGCCGGCGACCGCGATCGCGGCGGCGCCGGCGAAGGCCGCGGAGAAGCCGGAGGTGAGGCCTTCGACGGTGGTGTCCGGGGTCCGGGCGCCGGCCAGGGCGGTCATCGCGGCCAGGCCGAGCGCCGAGCCGACCTGGTAGCCGGTGTTGACGATGCCGGAGGCGAGGCCGCCGTCCTGCGGGGGCGCGCTGGAGATCGCGGTGCCGAGGGAGGGGATGAAGGCGAGCGCCATGCCGGCCGCCGCGAGCAGTGAGGCGGGTAGCACGTCGGTCCAGAAGGTGCCGTCCGCACGGGCCAGGGAAAGCCCGGCGAGGCCGGCGCCGAGGGCCGACATGCCGGTGACGACCAGGGCCTTGGGGCCGAAGCGGGCGATCAGCCTGGGCGCCAGGGTGATCATGATGCCCATGATGGCGACGGTCATCGGCAGCAGCGCGGCGCCACTGGCGAACGCCCCGAGGTGGAGCACCTGCTGGAGGTAGAGGTTCAGGAAGAACCACATCGGCACCCAGGCCGCGGCCAGCAGGAACTGGGCGAGGTTGGCGGCGCCGAGGTTCGGCACCCTGAAGATGTCCAGCCGCATCAGCGGCTCGCGGCGCCTGGCCTGGACGACCAGGAAGGCGCTCAGCAGGACGGCCGCGCCGGCCAGCGTGAGCAGGGTCGGTGCCGAGGCCCAACCCGCTTCCGGGGCGCGGACGACGGCGTACACGGCGGCGGCCAGGCCGCCGGTGACGGTGAGCGCGCCGACGACGTCGATGCCTCCGCTGCGCCGGGGCGCGTGCGGCATCAGCCGGGGGGTGGCGAGCAGCGCGACCAGGGCGACCGGGACGTTGACGTAGAACACCCAGGGCCAGCTGATGTACTGGGTGATCAGGCCGCCGAGGAAGACGCCCGCGGTGCCGCCGGCCGGGGCCGCCGCCCCGTACAGGGCGAAGGCCTTGGTCAGCTCCTTCGGGTTGCCGCCGAAGAGCGTCATCAGCAGGGTGAGCGCCGAGGGGGCGATCAGTGCGGCGCCGAGGCCCTGGACGGCCCGGCCGGCCAGCTCGACCGGGATGTTCCCGGCGAGGCCGGCGAGCAGTGAGCCGACGCCGAGGATCGCCCAGCCGGCGCCGAACAGGCGGCGGGCGCCGAGCAGGTCGGACAGCCGCCCGCCGAGCAGCAGCAGGCCGCCGAAGGCCACCACGTACGCGTTGAAGACCCAGGACAGGTTCTCCCGGCCGAAGCCGAGGGCGTCCTTCATCTCGGGCAGGGCCACCCCGATGATCGAGGTGTCCATGATCACCACGAACTGCGCGGCGGCGATCAGCGCCAGTGCGCGCCATCTCCGGGGATTCGGCCCGGTGTTGTCGGTTGCCATCTCGTGCTCCCTAGCCATTGGGGGGTATCCGGCCGGGGCGGAAGGGGCCCTCGGCGCGGTCGTCGGCCCTCGACCGGTGGACCGGCGCGCCGAAGCACGGCGAAGCACGGCGATCGGCGATCCCGCGAGGACGCCGCCGAACATACCCTAGGGGGGTACGGTTTAGGAATGGGTTCGCGGCCGCCCCGCGCATAGGGGGTGGGGGTATAGGGGCGGGCCCGGTCGGTCAGCTCCCCGAGGGGCCCGGCCCGGCCAGTCCGCGCTTGACGACGGCGCGCACGCCCGGCTCCAAGTGGCGGGCCCAGGAAGGGTCGTGCTCCCCGCGCAGGCGGGCGCAGCAGACCAGGGCATGGCCGAACTGGTCGGGCGTGAGGTAGCCGAGGTGGTGGCTGCCGTCGTGGTGCGCGGCACCGTTGAGCATCCTGCTGGTCAGGTCGCCGCTCGGCAACACGGAGAAGCCACGCCGGGCCGTGGCGAAGGTGTTCGCGGCGTTGGCGCCGAAGACGCCCATGCCGAGGACGACGGTCACCAGGTCCGTCAGTGGCTCGCGGTCCGCGAGCGGGGAGTAGCGGCGCAGGAGGAGGTGGCCGAGTTCATGGGCGATGATCGCGGCGAGCTCCTCGGGCCGGTCGGCGCTGTCGAGGTCGAGCTCGATCACGTCCCGGCCGCCCGTCCGGTGGTAGCGGCCGACCGTCAGGGCCTTCCCGCCCCCGCCCCCGGCGTCGGGGGCGGCGGCCCGGAAGAAGCGGAGGTCGAGCAGGTCGGTCCGGGCACCCATCACGGCGGCGACGCGTTCGACGAACTCCCGGATCCGCTCCTGCCCGTCGGGCCCGGTGAGGCCGGTCGGCAGGAACTCCGGGGTCGGGACCATGAACTCGCGCCGCACGGCCTCCTCCCCGAACTCGGCCACCAACCAGCGGATCTCCCGCTCGACCCAGGCCCGCCCCTTGGCGGTCTCCCGGTCCGAGCCGGGATCCGCACCGGCCGCCCTGGTCCAGGGCTTGACCTCGCCGAGGTCCACTCCCCCGACGGGCTTCCTCGACCGCTTTCTTCCCGCACGCCACACCATGTCCGCATCCCCCCACCGGCGTTGTACCCGCGCGGCCCGCACCCGGAACCGGGCCAGACGGCCGCCTGCGGCCCTCCGGTCGGCCGCCCGGGCACGGGCGGTGGACCGGGCACGGGCGGTGGACCGGGCACGGGCGGTGGACCGGGCGCCCGCTCTCCCGTCAGGTGCGGCTGCCGGCCAGAGGTCGGACCGGCGACGCCCCCCGGGCCGCCGACGCGCTCCCGGCCCGCCGGTCGAGCCCGAGGTCGCGGTGGATCTCCAGCGCGGCGGTCGAGCGGTTCAGGGTGATGAAGTGCAGGCCGGGGGCGCCCTCCTGGAGCAGCCGCTCGGCCATCCGGGTGGCGTGCTCGACGCCGATGCGGTGCGCGGCCGCCCGGTCGTCGCGCACCGCCTCCAGCCGCAACGCGAGCCCGGCCGGGAAGGAGGCGCCGCTGAGCTCGGCGAAGCGGCCGATCTGGCGCACGTCGGTGGCGGGCATGATCTCCGGGATGACCGGGGTGTCGCAGCCGGCCGCGGCCAGCCGGTCGCGCAGCCGCAGGTAGTGCTCGACCTCGAAGAACATCTGGGTGACGGCGTAGTCGGCGCCCACACGGCACTTGGCGACGAAGTGCCGGATGTCGTCGTCCCAGCCCGCGGAGCGCGGGTGCCGCTCGGGGAAGGCGGCCACGCCGACGGTGAACGCGCCGCACTCCTTGACCAGCCGCACCAGTTCGGCCGCGTGCCGCAGGCCCTGCGGGTGCGGCTCCCAGGCGCCGTTGGGGTTGCCGGGCGGGTCACCGCGCAGGGCGAGGACGTCGCGGATCCCGACGTCCGCGTAGCGCCGCAGCACGGCCTGGAGTTCGGCGGTGGAGTGGCCGACGGCGGTCAGGTGGGCCACCGGGCGCAGCGTGGTCTGCGCGGCGATCCGCTCGGTGGTCTCGATGGTGCGGTCGCGCGAGGAGCCGCCGGCGCCGTAGGTGACCGAGACGAAGGTCGGCGCGACCGCCTCCACCCGTCGGATCGCGGCCCACAGCGCGCGGTCGCCGGCCTCGTCCTTGGCGGGGAAGAACTCGAAGGAGTAGGTCCGTTCGCCGGAGGCGAGGAGCTCGCGCAGGCCGCGCGGTCCGCGCCGGGTGGTCTGGTCCATGGGTTCACCTCGTGTGGTGGGGGGGCGGTCGGGTTCCGGGTACGGGGGAGCGCGCCTCCACCCTGCCCGGAGGGCCGCAACAGGACTGCCACAGCGCGGGTTCGGCGGCCCGAGGAGCGGGGCCTTCGGGGGCTCCGGGGATGCTCCGGCACGGCCCGCCCGACCCTCTTGGGTACCCTGGGGGGGTATGGTATGTTCAGAAGCGAAGCAGCCGACCGGACCACTCCGGAAGGCGCCGGGCACTGACGACAGGAGCACACCCATGAGCGAGAACACCGTCACCGTCGAGTCGGCCGCCACCGAGGCCTCCTCCTGCTGCGGCTCGTGCGGCACCGACGCCGCCCCCGCCACCGGGTCCGCCCTGACCTCGGCCTTCCAGGTCAAGGGCATGACCTGCGGCCACTGCGTCACCTCGGTCACCGCCGAGCTGAAGAAGATCGACGGAGTCACCGACGTCGCCGTGGACCTGACCAGCGGCAAGGTCACCGTCGGCAGCACCCTGGCGCTCGCCGACAGCGACGTGGCCGCCGCCATCGACGAGGCCGGCTACGACCTGGTCGGCCGCCTCGACGGCTGACTCCCCCGGCCGGCCCGGGCCACTCCCCGGGCGGCCCCGGCCACTCCCCCGGTCAGGTCCCCCGATCCACTCCACCGGCCGTGGGGGCCGGGGGCCCCCCCCCCCCCCCGGCCCGCCGCCCCGCCCCCCGCGCCCCCCCGGGGGGGGGGCCCCCCCACCCCCCCCCACACCCCCCCCCCCGCCCCCCCCGCCGGGGCGCGCCGCGGACGGCACCCTGCCCGTCCGGGCCGACTCCGCTGCCGTCGCGCGCCGGTAGAGTGGGGCCCCTCCTCACCGCACAGGACCCGGAGACGCCCGTGGCCAGCTACAGCCCCCACAAGGACGACTTCCTGAAGCGGCTCCGCCGCATCGAGGGCCAGATCCGCGGCCTACAGCGCATGGTCGAGCAGGACACCTACTGCATCGACGTCCTGACCCAGGTCTCCGCCGCCAGTCGCGCCCTCCAGTCCTTCGCCCTCCAACTCCTGGACCAGCACATCGAATGCTGCGTCCGCGACGCCATCGCCGAGGGCGGCCAGGAGGCGAACACCAAGATCCGCGAGGCCAACCAGGCCATCGCCCGCCTCGTCCGCTCCTGACCGCCGGGGCCCTGCGCCCCCGCCCGGCGTGTACGGGGTAGGGGTATCCTCGGAGGCCCCGCCGGCCCGGGTGGGGCGTTCGAGTCGCTTCAGACCCGGTCGAGCGCCCGGTGCGGGCGGGCCGGCAGGTCGACGGTGATGGTGTCGCCCGGCCGGATCGGGCCGCCGGTACGGACGATGCCCATGATCCCGGCGCGGCGGACGATCGTGCCGTCGTCGGCGCGGCCGACGACCCGCTTGAGCAGGCCCGACCGGTAGGCGTCGATCTGGGCGCACGGGTTGCGCAGGCCGGTGACCTCCACCTCCGCCTCGGCGCCGATCCGCAGCACGGCGCCGACCGGCAGGCCGAGCAGGTCCACGCCCTCGGTGGTGATGTTCTCGCCGAGGGCGCCCGGCGCCACGTCGAAGCCGGACTCGCCGAGTTCGGCGAGGAGTTCGCGGTGGATCAGGTGGACCTGGCGCAGGTTGGGCCGGGTCGGGTCCTGGGCGACGCGCGAGCGGTGCCTGACCGTCACCCCGGCGTGGACGTCGCCCTCCACGCCGAGTCCGGCCACCAGGGTGATGCCGGCGCGGTTCGGCTTGCTGAACGTGTACTCGGCGCTGCTGCTGACCGCCACCACGGTGCCGTTCATTTCTCGGGCCCTCCTCGCGGACGATTCTTCGATCGATGTCGATCCTAGACCCGGCCCGGAAGACCCCTGCGGCCGATTCCATCTCGCCCAGGGTGTAAGGGTTTTGACGGTCGGTCAGTCAGTGGACGGCGCCCGCAGCAGTGGCAGCACGACCTCGTCCAGGATCTCCTCCACCACGCGGTCGGCCGCCACGGCACCGCCGGTCAGGAACGCGTCCCGCAGCAGGTCGAGCGGGAGCGAGACGACCCTCGGGGTGAGCCGGGCCGGGTTGATCTCGGCCCGGTCGGCCGCCCGGCGCATCATCACGCCCAGGCTGCTGACGGGTCCGTCGGCCGTGAGTCCGGCGGTGAAGCGGGCACGGAGTTCGGGGTCGCGCAGCAGGTCGACCAGGAGGCCGTGGACGGCGTCGTTCGGCAGGTCGTCGAAACGGTGCCGCAGACTGCCCAGGAAGAGCACCAGGTCCGTGCGCAGTTCGCCGGTGTCCGGCGGCTGCCGGTAGTCCGGGGCGTTGCGGCCGAGGGCGGCGATGACCAGGGCGGCCCGGTTCGGCCAGCGGCGGTAGAGCACGGGCTTGCTGGTCCGAGCGCGGGCGGCGACGCCGTCCATGGTGAGCCGGTCGTAGCCGTGGTCGACGAGTTCGGCCCAGACCGCGTCCAGGATCGCCCGTTCCAGTTCCTCACCGCGCCGGCGCGAGGCCACCGGGGTCACCGGGGCCACCTGAGCCCCGGCCTCCCCCGCCGCGCTCGCCGCCGCGCCTGCCGTGCCCGTCCCCGCCGCGCCCGCTCGTGCTCCCGCCACCGGCCCCGCGCCTCCCGCGTTCTCCGTACCGACCCTCGTAGATACGTTGCGTTTCTTACTGGGTCGAGCCTACAGTCGAAGACAAGAAACGCGCCGTATCTTATGGCCGGATGGCCAGGGGGAGTCCGTCATGCCCAACATCCCGCACACCCGAGCGCAGCACCCCGTCGCCGACACGCAGCGCCCCGCCGCCCACGCACAGAGCCCCGCCGCCCGCCCGACCGAGGTCCTGGTGGTCGGCGCCGGCCCGGTCGGCCTCACACTCGCCCTCGGACTGGCCCGCGCCGGGGTGGACTGCCGCATCATCGAGCGGGAACCCCGGTTCCGCGACCGCGGCGTCCGCGGCAAGGGGATCAACCCGCGCACCCTGGAGGTGTTCGACGACCTCGGCGTCGTGGACGCCATCCTCGACCGGGGCACGCCCGACCTCAGGGTCCGCACGTACGAGCGCGACCGGCTCGTCCTGGAGATCGACCCCGCGCCCGGCAACCGCGCCACCCCCGACCGCCCGTACGCCGGCATGCTGCTGCTCGGCCAGCACCACACCGAGGAGGTGCTGCGCGACCGGCTCGCCGGGCACGGCGTCACCGTCGAGACGGACACCGAACTGCTCGACCACGCCCAGGACGCCGACGGCGTGGTCGCCACCGTCCGGCGCGGCGACCGGACCGAACGGCTGACCGCCCGCTACCTGGTCGGCTGCGACGGCGGCCGCAGCACCGTCCGCAAGCGGGCCGGCATCGCCTTCCTCGGGGAGAACTGGGAGGAGGAGCGGTTCATCATGGCCTCGATGGAGGTGGACGGCCTGGACACCGGCGCCATGCACGTCTGGAACGACCCCCGGCTCGGCATCGGCGCGCTCCTCCTGGTGCCGATGCGGGCGGACGCCAACTGGGCCGTCCACGCCTCCGTCGCCCCGGACGAGCACGGCGAGGTCCCGGCCCCGACCGCCGACACCTTCCGCGAGCTGTTCGCCGAACGTGCCGCACTGCCCGGCGTCACACTGCACGAACCGATCTGGTCCACCGTCTGGCGGCCCATGGTCCGCATGGTCGAGCGCTACCGCGACGGCCGGGTGCTGCTCGCCGGGGACGCGGCGCACTGCCAGTCCGCGGCGGGCGGCCAGGGCATGAACACCGGCATCCAGGACGCCCACAACCTGGGCTGGAAGCTGGCCGCCGTCCTGCGCGGCGCGCCCGACGCGCTGCTCGACAGCTACCAGGCCGAGCGGCTGCCCGTCGCCCGCACCGTCCTCGCCGCCGCCTCCGCCCAGCACCGGGCGCTGTTCGGCGCCGACGGCGCCCGCGCCCTCGCCGAGCAGATCACCGACCTCTCCGCCGGACCCGACTTCACCGGGCTCGCCGTCGGCTACCGGGGCGGCCCGCTCGGCCGCGACCTCGACGACACCACCGGCATCCGGGCCGGCGACCGCGCCCCCGACGCACCCTGCACCACCGCCGACGGCACGCCCACCCGGCTCTTCGACCTCTTCCGGGGGCCGCACTTCACCCTGCTGACGGTGGGCGGGCACCCGGCGCTCGGCGAGCCGGCCGTGCCGGCCGTCCCGCCTATGCCGACCATGCCGACCGGTCTGCGCCGGGCCGACGTCCTCGACCCCGACGGCCACATCGCCCGGGCGTACGGGCTGCGCGGCGACGCCGTCGTGCTGGTCCGGCCGGACGGCCATGTCTCGCTCACCGGGGCCACCGCCGACCCCGGCACCCTCGCCGGGCACCTGGGGGCCTACGCCCCCGCGCGGTGAGCCGGAGGGGCTGCGGGTCTTCGGGGCTTACCATCGGGCGTAACGGGAGAAGCGCCACAAGCCTCCAATTCCCTATGAAAATATGACAGTTGGGGGCCTGTCAGCCCACCCGACCGCCATCGCCGCAGCCCCGCAGCCCGACAGCCCCACAGCCCCGCCGACCTCCGAAGGGCCCCATGGACTCCGCCGCAGCCGACACCCGGACCGTCCTCCCCCCGCTCCACCGGCTCCCCGTCTCCCCCGTCCGCCCGCCCCACCCGACCACCCTCCCCGACGGCACCGCCGCCTGGCTGGTCACCCGCTACCACGACGTCCGGCAGGTCCTCGGCGACCCCCGGCTCACCCGCGCCGACCTGCACGACGTCGGCACCGCGGGCGCCACCGCCGACGTCGCCGCCAACCCCGCGTCCCTGTTCAACCAGGACGGCCCCGCCCACCGGCGCCTGCGCGGCACCGTCCAGCGGGCGTTCACCCCGCGCGCCATCGCCGGCTGGCAGCCCTGGGTCGCGGCCGCCGTCCAGCAGTCCGTGGACGCGCTGGTCGCCGCCGGACCGCCCGCCGACCTGGTCACCGCCTTCACCCGGCCGGTGCCGTTCGCCGTCACCACCCGGCTGATGGGGCTCGACGGCGACGGGCCGGACGGCCTGGACGAGGACCGGCTGCACCGCTGGACGCTCGCGCTGCTCGCCCAGGGCGGCGACCCGGGCGAGGGCGATCCGGACGACGGCGGCGCCTCCGTGGGCGACTCCCGCGAAGGCGGCCCCGCCCCCGAGGACCACACCGACACCCTCGCCGAATTCGGCGCGTTCACCACGGAGTTGGTCGAGCGCCGCCGCCGCCGGCCCGGCGACGACCTGGTCAGCCGGCTGGTCCGGGCCGCCGACCAGGACGGCGGCATCCCCGAGGAATCACTCGTCCACCTGGTCGCCGGGCTCACCGCCAGCGGCAACGAGAGCGTCGCCGGCGCGCTCGGCAACGCCCTCGTCTACCTCCTCGGCGAACGCGCCGACCACTGGCCGCGCCTCGCCGACCCCGGCACCGCCGAACGCACCGCCGAGCGGCTGCTCCACTTCATCCCGCTCGGCGACGACGAGGCCACCATCCGGCGCGCCACCGCACCGGTCGAGCTGGGCGGCACCACCATCCCGGCCGACGCCGTCGTCGCCATCAGCCTCGGCAGCGCCAACCGCGACCCCGACGTCTACCCCGACGGCATCGACGCCGCGCTCGACCTCCCGCTCGCCGCCCCCACCCTCGCCTTCAGCGCCGGCCCGCACTACTGCATCGGCGCCTGGCGCGTCCGCCTCGAAATGCGCGAATCCCTTCAGCGTCTCGCCGCCGCCCTGCCCGCCCTGCGCCTCACCACCCCGGTCGCGGACATCGCCTGGCAGCTCGGCAGCACCACCAGGAGCCCGGCCCGGATCCCCGTCGACTGGTGAGGTGACCGTACGGCCCTCCGGCTCTCCCGAGCAGGCCTCAAACGCCCCCGCCCCCGCCCCCGGCCCAGCCCGGGCCGGGGCCCTCTCAGGCGAACAGCCCCTCCCCCAGCACCCCGCCCTCCTTCACCCCCGGCAGCACGTACGCCACCGCCGACGCCGTGTGCTCCAGGAACGGGTTGAGCGCGTCCTTCGCCGCCAGCCGGTTCTGCACGCGCGTGAACTGGGCCGGGTCCCGGACGAAGGCGCAGAACAGCAGGCCCCGGTCCCCCGGCCCGTCGTCGTAGCTGTAGCCGCGCCGCAGCATCCGCGCGCCGCCGTCGAGCCGGGGGCTGGAGAGCCGGACATGGGCGGCGGCCGGGATGACGTACGAGCCGTCCGGGTTCTTCGCGTAGATGTCCGGTTCGTCGTGCTCCGCCGTGCCGGTGAGCGGGGCGCCGTCGCCCGCCCGGCGGCCCATGGCCAGGTTCTGCCGGTCCCCGGGGAGGGCGGCGAAGCCGGCGGTGTCCATCCGGATCCGCCGGTAGACCAGGACCGTCCCGTGCTCGTACGGCCCGGGCGGGCCCCAGACCCACTGCCGGGCGGCGTCCTCGTCGGGGTTCGCCGTGCCGTCCTTGAACCCGAACAGGTTCCTGGGTGTGCCGCCCGCGGCCGTGCGGGGCAGGAAGCCGGACTGCGTCCACCGGACGGTCGCCCCCGCCGCCCGGGCCGCCGCGCCCGTCTGCTCGGCGACGACGGACAGCGGCCACCGGTCGGCCGCGCACAGTTGCACCAGCAGGTCGCCGCCGCCGCGCGCCGGGTCGAGCCGGTCCCCCGGGAACTCGGGCAGTTCGGCCAGGGCCGGTGCCGGGACGTTCAGCCCCAGCCGGGAGGCCAACCCCGGACCGACGCCCACCAGGCCGCTGAACCGGGCCGGCTCCCCGCCGTGCAGGCGGGTGTCCGCCGAGGTGCCGCCGGCCGCTTCGGCGAGCACCCGGGTCAACTCGCCGAGCAGGCCGCGCAGGGCGGCCCGGCCGTCGGAGGTCGCGGCGGGCGCCAGATCGAGGGCGAGCAGCTGGGTCGCGGGCTGCTGCGGGGCCGTCACCCCGGACTGCCGCTCGCCGTGGAAGGGGACCGGCGCCCCGGCCACCGCCGACCCGGGGGGCGGCGCCGAAGCCCGTCCGCCGTCCCTCCCGAGGGCCAGCGCCGAGACCCCCGCGCCGACTCCGGCGGCCAGCACCGCCCCGCCCGCGAGCAGGGCCCTTCGGTCCACACCGCTTCCGACAGTTCGTGGCCGGTTCGGCGCCTTTCCGGTTTCGGCATGCATGGGCGACATTGGAGACGATAGAACACGCATTATGCAACTTTTGACCACACGTCACTTCCGGCCTGCCGCACCGCCCGTACGGGGAGCCGGGACGCACGACCCCTTCCGCCGCTCCCCGCGCGCCCTCCTGGCCGCCCTCCTCGCCGTCGCCGCCCTCGCCGTCTCCGGCTGCTCGTCGGCCGGTCCGGGCTCGTCCGACGCGAAACACCCGGGGGGCACGGTCGTTCGGGTGCCGCAGAACTTCCCGACCATCCAGCAGGCCGTGGACGTGGCCCGGGAGGGCGACACCGTCCTGGTCGACCCGGGCACCTACCGCGAGAGCGTCCGGATCACCAAGCCCCGGATCGTGCTGCGCGGCACCGACCGGAACACCGTCGTCCTCGACGGCGGCGTACGCCTCGTCAACGGCGTCATCGTCACCGGCCCCGGCTCGGTGGTCGAGAACCTCACCGTGCACGGGTACCTGGCCAACGGCGTCCTGTTCACCGGAGTCACCGACGAGAAGCTCCAACAGCACGGCGCCGGAGGCTCCGCCTACGACCCCCTGGACACCGCCCGCTTCCCCGTCGTCCAGGGCTTCCGGGCGACCCGCGTCACCGCCTACGACAACGGCCTCTACGGCATCTACGCCTTCGACGCGCGCGGCGGCGTCATCGAGGACTCGTACGCCTCCGGGCAGGCCGACTCCGGCATCTACGTCGGCCAGTGCAAGCCCTGCGACACCCTGGTGCGCGGCAACACCGTGGAACACAACGCGGTCGGCATCGAACTCACCAACGCCTCCGACGGGTTGACCGTCGTCGGCAACCGGATCACCGCCAACCGGGTCGGCGTCACGGTCAACTCCAACGACCTCGAAGCCCTCGCCCCGCAGCACGGCGCGGTCATCGCGGGCAACGTCGTCACCGACAACAACGCCGCCGGCACCCCCGAACAGGCCGACGGCGGCTTCGGCATCGGCATCGGCATCGGCGGCGGCACGGCCAACCAGGTGCAGCGCAACCTCGTCCAGGGCAACCACGCCGTCGGCATCGTCATCACCGACCCGCCCGGCCACCCGGCGAGCGGAAACCGTGTCGAGGGCAACCGCGTCACCGGCAACGGCACCGACCTCACCCTGGCCTCCGCCGACCCGGGCAACTGCTTCACCGGCAACCGGCCCGCCGTCCAGAGCCCGGAGAACCTGGAGACCCTGGCGGGCTGCGCGCTCCAGGGCCGCGGGCCGCTGCCCGCCGGACGGACCAGCCCGGTCCAGGCGCCGCCCGGCATCCCCTTCAGCCAGGTCCCGGCGCCGCCCGCCCAGCCGTCGCTGCCCGACCCGACCGCCCCGGGCCGCCCGGCGACCGACCTCCCGGGGCCGGTCGACGCCGCCGCCTACCCGCTGCCGGAGAGCGCCGACGCCCTCCCGAAGCCCTGACCGTCCCGGCCCGCGTCGGTGCCCGCGTCGGTGCCCGGGGCCCGGTGCCCGGGCGCCGACGCGGATCGCCCTCAGGCCGCCCCCGGGTCGCCCTCGGGCCGCCCAAGAGTTCGCAAACCGGCGGGACGGTCCGGACAACTCGGGTGAGCGTAACGTCCGCGCCGACACGGTCAGTTCGGGACATCTCAGGCAGTTCGGATTCGGCCTGGCGACCGTCCGCGGACATGACATACTGCGTCGGTGACCGCTGCACACCTGGCCGAGAAGCCATCCGGAAGCCGTCCGCAACTGGGGCGGAAGTTCACCCTGTTGTGGTCCGCCTCAGCGGTTTCCTCGGTCGGCGACGGCATGCGGGACTCGGCCCTGCCACTGCTCGCGGTGGCCGTCTCGGACTCGCCGAGCGCGGTCTCGGTGGTCTCCGTCGCCGGCTCGCTGCCCTTCCTGGTGATGTCGCTGTACGGCGGCGTCCTCGCCGACCGGTCCGACCGGCGGCGGCTGATGTGGACGATCGACGCCCTGCGCGCCGCCGTCGTCCTCGGCTTCGCCTGCTGGGTCTTCCTCGCCACCCCGCCGCTGGCCGCGCTCGCCGCGCTGGCGTTCCTGCTCGGCTGCGGCGAGACGGTCTTCTCCAACGCCGCCACCTCCGCCGTCCCGGAACTGGTCCGCCCGGACCAGCTCGACGCCGCCAACGGCCGGATGCAGGCCAACATGCTGGTCGGCGGGAACCTGATCGGCCCGCTGCTGGGCTCGGTGCTGTTCGCCGTGGCGGCCGGCTTCCCCTTCACGGTGGACGGCGTCTCCTTCGCGCTGGCCGCCGCCCTGGTCGCCGCGACCGGCCGCTCCACCGCCGCCCGCGCCGCGGCCGGCCGCCCGGTGCTCACCGAGATCCGCGAGGGCGTCGACTGGCTGTTCCGCCACCGCGAGGTGCGGATGCTCGCCGTGCTCTCCACGCTCGGCGCGCTGGCCTGCTTCATGGGCACCACGATGATGGTCCTGATGGTCACCCGGGTCGTGCACGCCCCGGCCGCGTCCTACGGCATCGTCCTCGCGGCGGGCGCGATCGGCGGCACCGCCGCGAGCACCCTGGCCGGCCGGCTCAGCCGGCTGCTCGGCCGGGGCACCCGGATCGCCCTCTCCTTCCTGCTGATGGGCGTCTCGCTGATCCTGATGGGCCTCAGCACCTCGGTGTTCGAGATCGCCGCGCTGTACGGCGTGATCGGCTTCGGCATCGTGACCTGGAACATCCAGGCGATCTCGCTGCGCCAGCAGGCCGTGCCGAAGGAGCTGCTCGGGCGGGTCAACAGCTGCTACATGCTGCTGAGCCGGCTCGGCATCATGGCCGGCGCGGCGCTGAGCGGCTGGATCGCCTCCGTCACCGCCATCCGGACCCCGCTCTTCCTCGGCGGCGTCCTGCTGCTCGCCCTGCTGGTCGCCGTGCTGCTCCTGCTGCCGCGGATGACCGCCATGGAGTCGGCCCCGGCCCCGGCGGCGGAGGTCGTCGCCCCCGAGGAGCACTGACCCCCGCCGGCCGGGGCCCCGCGGGCTCCGGCGGCTCGGCTCCTTCCCTCAACTCCCGCTCTCGGTACGGGCCCTGGTCCACGCCGCCTCGCGCAGCAGCCGCAGGCCGTTGAGGCCGACCAGGACCGTCGAGCCCTCATGGCCGAGCACGCCCAGCGGCAGCGGGAGGGTGGCGACCAGGTCCCAGACGACCAGCACCGAGATGAACACCGAGGCGATCACCAGGTTCTGCACCACCAGGCCGCGGGCCCGCCGGGAGAGCGCCACCACGGCCGGAACGGTGGCGAGTTCGTCGCGGACGATCACGGCGTCGGCGGTCTCCAGGGCCAGGTCCGAACCGGCCCGGCCCATCGCGAGGCCGGTGTGCGCGGCGGCCAGCGCGGGCGCGTCGTTGACGCCGTCGCCGACCACCAGCACCCTGCGCCCGGCCGCCTCCTGCTCCCGGACGGCGGCGACCTTGTCCCGGGGCAGCAGCCCGGCCCGGACCTCCGTGATGCCGACCTCGGCGGCGACCCGGGCGGCGGCGCGCGCGTTGTCTCCGGTGAGCAGCACCGGCGCGCGGCCGGTGAGGCGGGTCAGCCCGGCGACGGTGGCGGCGGCGTCCGGGCGCAGCCGGTCGGCGAAGCCGAGCACGCCGACCGGGACGCCGTCCGCCTCGACCAGCGCGGCGGTGCGGCCGGCCTCCTCCAGTGCGGCCGCCAGCCCGGCCGCCTCGGTCGAGGCGGCGTCGGTGCGGCTGTTGATCAGCCGGGCCGGCGCGCCGACGGCGACGACCCGGCCCCCGACGGTGGCGGTGACACCGGCGCCGGGGACGGAGGAGAAGTCCTCGGCGGGGGGCGGGGTGAGCCCCCGGGTGCGGGCGGCGTCCACGACGGCACGGGCGAGCGGGTGCTCGCCGGCGTGCTCGGCGGCGGCCGCGAGCGCGAGCAGGCCGTCCTCGGTGAGGCCCGAACCGGTCAGCGGGCGGATCTCGGTGACCCGGGGCGTGCCCTCGGTGAGGGTGCCGGTCTTGTCCAGGTCGACGGCGTCGGTCTGTCCGAGGCGTTCCATCACGACGGCGGACTTCACCAGCACGCCGTGCCGCCCGGCGTTGGCGATCGCGGACAGCAGCGGCGGCATGGTGGCCAGGACGACGGCGCACGGCGAGGCGACGATCATGAAGGTCATCGCCCGCAGCAGCGAGCCGGTGAAGGCCGCGCCGAGGGCGAGCGGCACGGCGAAGACGGCCAGGGTGGCGGCCACCATGCCGATCGAGTAGCGCTGTTCGACCTTCTCGATGAACAGCTGGGTCGGCGCCTTGGTCTCGGAGGCCTCCTCGACGAGCTGCACGATCCGGGCGATCACCGAGTCCGAGGCGTCCCGGTCGACCGCGAAGCGCAGCGCGCCGGTGCCGTTGAGGGTGCCGGCGAACACCTCGTCGCCGGGGCCCTTGGCGACCGGCAGCGGCTCGCCGGTGATGGTGGCCTGGTCGACCTCGCTCGCGCCGTCCAGGACGCGTCCGTCGGCGCCGATCCGCTCGCCGGGCCGGACCAGCACGGTGTCCCCGACGGCCAGCTCCTCCGTCGGCACGGTCTCCTCCCCGCCGCCGGGCAGCAGCCGGGTGGCGGTGGCCGGGGCGAGGTCGAGCAGCCCGCGCACCGAGTCGGCGGTACGGGCGGTGGCGAGGGCCTCCAGGGCGCCGGAGGTGGCGAAGATGACGATCAGCAGCGCGCCGTCCATGACCTGTCCGACGGCGGCGGCGCCGAGCGCGGCGACGATCATCAGCAGGTCGACGTCGAGGGTCTTCTCGCGCAGTGCCTGAAGCCCCGCCCACGCGGGCTCCCACCCGCCGGTGGCGTACGCGAGGGCGTACAGCGGGCCCCAGGCCCAGGCGGGGGCGCCGGCCAGCTGGAGCGGCAGCGCGATCAGGAAGAGCACCGTCGCGGCGGCGGCCCAGCGGGCCTCGGGCAGCGCGAGCACCCGGGTGCGCCGCCGGGGGGCGGTGTCGGGGCGCGGGGCGGCCGGGGGCGCGGGGCGCTCGGTCAGGGTGGTGGAGGGCATGGCGGGGACCTTCGGGCAGGGCGTGGCCAAGGACTCGTCCACCATACATGAACATATGAACGCTCCTTCATGTACGAGTTGTAGTATTGGCCGCATGGGTCATGGAGCCGCCCCCGCCACCGCCGTCCCGCACACGCGCCTGGACGCCGCCAGCGCTGCCCGGGTGGCCACCACCCTGCAAGCCCTGGCCACCCCTTCCCGCCTGCTGATCCTCTCCCGCCTCCGCGAAGGCCCCTGCGCCGCCACCGAACTCGCCGCCGAGGTCGGCCTGGAACAGTCCGCCTGCTCCCACCAGCTGCGCCTGCTGCGCAACCTCGGCCTCGTCGTCGGGCAGCGCAACGGCCGCTCGGTCGTCTACGCGCTCTACGACAACCACGTCGCCGCCCTGCTCGACCAGGCCGTCTACCACATCGAGCACCTGCGGCTGGGGCTCAGCGACGCCCCGGACCTCGCCGACCAGGAGCCCTGACCGGCCGGCCCGCCGGTCCAGGCCGGGCCGGTCAGCGCTCCCGTCAGGCCAGGGCTCCCGTCAGGTCAGTACGCCTCGCGAAGCGCCAGGCACGCCCGGTCGATCACCCGGTGCGCCGCCGGACCGTACACCGCACCCTCGGCCAGCGCCTCCCAGACCCGGACGTACCGCGCGACGTCCGCCGCGTCCCCCGACCGCGCCTCCTCGTGCCACGACCCGGAGGCCACCGACCCGGTGGCCACCGACCCGCCGTCGAGGATCGAGAACCCTGCACCCACGGGCACCCGCAGATCGGCGTCGAACGGCACCACCCCGAGCCGGACGTTCCCGGCCCCCAGCCGGGGCACCAGGGCCTCCAACTGGTCGGCCAGGACAGCGGGCGGACAGACCCGGGAGACCAGGGCCCCCTCCCACACCAGGAGGTGGAACGACCGCGACCGGTCGTCGAGCACCCGCTGCCGCTCCATCCGCTCCGCCACCCCGCCCTCGACGTCACCGGCCGACGGATCGATCCCGGCGCAGCGGGTGAGGACCGCCCGGGCGTAGTCGGCGGTCTGCAACAACCCGGGGACCGTGGTCGGATCGAACGACCGTCGACGACCGGCCTTCGTCTCCTCCATCGGCCGGACGCCCCCGGCGAGTTGGCGCCGCCACGACCGGTACTGCGTCGCCAACGTCCGCCTGCTGCTTGCGATCTCGGCTGTGTCAAATGGGGTCATGCCGCCAGTGAACCCGCCCCGCCCGCCGAACGGGAGAACATTTCCCGGCCACGCAAACGACCTGCACAGATCAAGGCCGAAAGGCCGTTCCTGCCCGGGGACGTGGTGTGGTCGGGGTCCGTTCCCCAGTGGACGGCCGGATACGGAACGAGCGCCCGGCCGGGGTTCCGGCCGGGCGCTCTTCGGTCATCCGTTGTGTTCGGCGGCCCGGGTCCGGGCCCAGGCGATGAACTCGTCCACGACCGGATAGTCCTTCTCGACCTGGTCGACCAGTTCCTCGATCTCGGCCGGTGAGGCCTCGTCGACCCGGAGGATCATCCGGGCCCAGCCGGGCGGCCGGCCGCGGTGGAACTCGAAGCCGGGGTTGCGGATCTCCGTCAACAGTTCGTCACGGTCGAGCAGCCGCCGCAGGGTCGGAAGGGTGTGCTCCCGAAGGACCTCCGCCATGGCCTGGCCGGCGGCGTCGGGGTCGATCCGTCCGCCGTAGGCCCAGTCCGCGTCGAGCGGGCTCACGTTGTCCGGCTCGTAGGCGGCGTGCTTCGGGGCCGCCACGGTCCACTCCACGATCGCCGCCGACGAGGTCGGGGCCTTCTTCTTGGCGGACTCCCAGTTCGCGCGGTAGCTCCACGCCCAGGAGGCGGCCGGCACGATGAACGCCTTGACCGTGAACACCTCCATCGGCGTGCTGAGGTGCTGGGGCCGGAACTCCAGCAGCGCGTGGTCGCCGTTCTCTCCGACCAGGCGGTACACCAGGCCCTTGCGGCTCAGGCCGGCGGCCTTCGCGAGCGGCGCCACGTGCCGGCGGGTCCATGCTTCAAGGGACATCATCCGTTGTCTCTCCGTCGGGGAATCGTCATGCTGTCAGGTCGAACATCGCTTTTGTCACGGCTACTGTCGCCGCCGTCCCCGCGGTGGCCGCGGCCTCCGCCGGGGCGGCCACCACGACTCCTGCGATGACGAGGATCCCGGCCGGGATCAGCACCGGTGCCATGCTCACCCCGGTGTCGGCCAGCGGGGTGGTGCCCAGGCCCGGCTGGTGTGCGGTGCCCGGGTAGCGGCCGGGCGCCGGTCCGGGTGTGGCGGTGGGCACCCGTGCGGCCTGCGACTGCTGCGCCGTACCGGGGGCGGGAAGGTTCTTCTGCATCTTCTTGTTGTCCTCCTTCCCGTAGATCACCGCGCCCTCGGCCGGACCGACCACCTTGTCGCCGTTGGGCGCGTCATACGGACCGCCGATGGTCCAGCCGAGGACCGCCTTCTTGCCCTCCGCCTGCATCTTCTTCACGTACCACTCGGCTTCCGGAACGGCCTTGGACGCCTCGCCGGCGGACTTGACCTCCCACACGTAGTAGACGTCGCTCTTGGGGTCGTAGCCGACGATGTCGGCGTTGCCGTCGTTGCAGCTCGTCAGCGAGGGGTCGTACAGGCACTTCTTGCTGGCCCCGGCGATTGTGACGTTCTGCCGGACCTCGAACTTGTTCGCCCCCATCTTGCTGGCCTGGTTCTTGATCTCCCCGGCGGCGACGCGCTGCGCGTCGTTGTGCCTGGTCGTCCTGTCCTTCGGGTGCTTGATCCCGAGTTCCTTCTTGGTCTCCCGCACGGCCCTCAGGAGCGCCGTGATGGAGTTGAACAGGTCCTCGAGGATGTTGCGCCCGGTCGGGTCGCTGAGGGTCAGCGGGTTGTTGTCACCGTAGGTGTAGGCCGCCAGCGACTGCGGGTCGGTCATGGTCATCACCGGGTCGACGCTGATGAACCGTCCGGTGGCCGGGTCGTACTCGCGGGCGCCGAGGTGGGTGAGCCCGGTGGTGTCGCTGGTGCCGCCGAGGAAGCCGCGGGTGCCGGCCCAGGTGGTGGGGGCGGTGCCGCGGAGGCCGCCGAAGGGGTTGGTGCGGCGCTGGGCGACGGCGCCGGTGGTGGCGTCGATGCCGATCTCGGCGGTGCCGTGGTGGTCGGCGACCTGGAAGGCCACCCGGTTGTCGTCGGTGCGGACCGCGATGGCACCGCCCAGCGCGTAGTAGCGGGTGGCGGTGGGCTTTGCCGCGCCCTTGACGAGGGTGAGCTCGGTGCCGCCGAGGTACAGGGTCCAGTTCTCGGCGGCGGGGTTGGCGGTGTCGACGGTGTGGCCGAGCAGGCGGTTGCCGCCGGCGTCGTAGAGGTAGTCGGTGCTCCGGGTGGCGGTCGTGGTGGAGCCGGTCGTGGTCGTCACGGTGTCGACGACCTGGCTGAGGCGGCCCTCCACGTCCCAGGTCAGGGCCTGGTCGCTGGTCCGGTCGCCGGACGGCTTGAGGTGCCGGCCCGAGGTGTTGCCCGCGTTGTCGTAGTCGTAGCCCTCGGCTACGGGGGCGCCGTTGGCTCCGGTGACGGTGCTGGTGGAGCTCAGGGTGTGCGGGCGGGCCGCGGTGGGGGCCGGGTAGGTGTAGGTGGTGGTGGCGTCCTGGCCGGTGTTGCCGGTGGTGTCGTGCCGGGTCTCGGTGGAGCGGGTGCCGTTGGTGTTGTAGGTCCAGCTGGTCCAGTACGGGGCGGGGCCGCCGAGCTGGGCGCCACTGGGGGCCGTGCAGCCTCCGGTGTTGGGGGTGTAGGCCTCGGTGAGGCGGGCCAGGGAGTCGTAGCGGAAGCACTGCCGGTCGGTGCCGGAGCGCGAGGTGTCGGTGACCGAGGTGACGTTGCCGGCCTGGTCGTAGGTGTAGGCGGCGGCGCGGGTCGCTCCGGTGACGCCGTACTGGTCGGTGCGGCTGGAGGCGAGGCGCTGGGTGCCCCACTCGTACGCGTTGGTGACGTACACGTCCTTGCCGGCGGTGCCGTTGCTCAGGGTGGACTGCAGCGGCTTGCCGGTGAGGCTGAAGGTCTGGTTGGTGAGGTACTTGTTCAGGCCTTCGACGGCGGTCTGCCGGCGCAGCGCGTCGTACGTCATCGTGACGGACTCCGCGGGCAGGTTGCCGGCCGCCGGGTAGCTCAGGCTCTGCGGCAGGCCGTCGAGGCGGTAGATGGTCCCGTTGACGTAACTGCCGGCGAGGGCCTCCTGACCGGGGACGGACGGGACGGTGGTGGTCGTCCGGGTGGACCGGCCGAGGGAGTCGAAGAGCGAGTAGGCGGTCTTGTACTGGTAGGTGGTGCCGCCGACGGTGCTGTAGCGGGTGCTGGAGGACAGCACGCCCTTGTTGTTCGCCGGGTCCCACGCCTGCGAGGTCAGCAGTGGTCCGGTGGCCGAGCCGTCGTGGGTCTCGATCAGGCGGCCGAGGTTGTCGTAGACGCTGGCGATCGTCTTGCCGCGGCCGTCGGTGGTGCTGGCCAGTTCGCCGCGGCTGCCGTACGCCTTGACGGTGGTGCCGCTGTCCGGGTCGACGGCCTTGGTCTGGCGGCCGAGCTGGTCGTAGAGCCAGGTCCAGACCGTTCCGGACGGGTCGGTCAGCTTGGTGAGGTTGCCCGCCTGGTCGTAGCCGTAGCTGGTGGTGTCGTAGGCGCCGGTCGGGGTCGCCGACTTGTACTGGCGCAGCTCGGTGGTGTGACCGGCCGCGTCGGTGACGGCCGTCGTCGGGGTGCCGCCGGTGGGCGGGGTGATGGTGACCCGGTCGCCGCCGTACTCGGTGAGCGTGCTGGAGAGCGGGGTGCCGACGCCGTTGCCGGCGAGGGCCGTGACGTTGACGACCCGCCCGAGGCCGTCGTACGACGTGGCGGTCTGGCTCTCCACCCCGGTGGTGTCGTCGACGTTGCGCAACGTCGTGGAGGGCGCGCCGGTGGCGTAGTACGGGGCGTAGGCGAGGGTGGCCTGGCCGCCGTCGTCGTAGAAGGTGTCGGTCAGCACACGGCCGCCGTTGTCCCCCGGGTCCTGGGTCTGCCGCAGGCGGGCGAAGCCGTCGTAGAGCGTGTACCCGGTCTGCTGGCTTCCGTCGCTGTTCAGCGTCTTCGCGGAGATCGCGATGATCTTGCCATCGGTGACGGCGTACTCGAACTCGTGGTTGGGGGACTGTCCGGAGCCCTTGGAGCGGTTGGGCTGCCACACCTTGAGGGTGCGGCCGAGCGCGTCGTACTGGATGTCGGTGCGGCGGTTGTTGGCGTCGACGGTGTCCGCCGTCAGGCCGCGCACCGGCTCGTAGTCGGTGGTGTTGACCTGGGCGGTGGTGGCGTCCCCGGCCTTGGCAGGCGGGGAGGTCACCACGGACTTGGTGAGTCGGCCGGTGGCCGGGATGTAGGCGGTGGTGGTGGTCCGGGCGTCCGGCGAGGCCGACGTGACCGGTCCCGTGGCGTTGGTGACGTCGACCACCGTGGTGGAGGCCAGGGTGGTGGAGCTCAGGGTGCGCCCGTAGACGTCGTAGGTGAACGCGTTGTCCAGGTAGGTCGCACTGTTCCCGGTCTGCGACTTGAGCGTCTGGGCGAGCGTGGCGTCACCCTTGGTGGGGGCGGCGCCGTACGCCTGACCGTCGTAGCGCACCCGCTTGTCGGACAGGACGGCGGAGGTTCCGTCGGCCTGGGTCTGCCGGTTGACGTCGCTCCCGCAGCCGGCGGCCACGGTCTCGACCCGCATGATGCTGGACATCAGCCAGGCGGCGGTGTTGTCGGCGAAGGTGGTGCGGGTGCACTTCTCGTCGCCCGTGACCGCCGTGTCGCCCAGGTCCTCCAGCACCGTGATCCGGCCGTAGCCGTCACGGGTGTTGTTGGCACGGGTCTCGCGCCACGCGTTGCCGGCGCCCTTGTCGAGCGAGGTGAAGGAGCGGGTGGTGGCGGCGGCGGTGATGTTGGCGGTGGTGGTGCCCCAGTCGCGGATCCGCTTGGCGGTCTCCTGCTTCCAGGGGGTGTTGACGGTCTTTTCCAGGATCGCGCCGCCGGGCTTGTCGTACTGCTCGGTGCGGTACTCGTAGCCGGCCCAGGCCTGGTCGTCGGTGATCGTGGTGCCCTGGCCGTCGTCGACGGTGACGGCGCGCTTGCCGTTCTTGTCGGCGGGGTTGTTGCGGTCCTGGTCCATGCCGCGCAGGAAGTAGTGGTCGGTCTGCGTCTTCATGCCGGTGACGCCGCCGGTCTCCACCCGGGTGCGGGCGTAACCGCGCCACTGGGACCAGGTCTTGAGCTTGTCCTTGGTGAGGCCGTCCTCGTCGTCGAAGTGCCAGGCGGCGTCGCCGAGGTAGGTGTAGTGGGTGACCATGTCGGGCGCGCCGCCGGTCCGGTCGGTGCCGATCACCGACTCCACCACGTACTTGTTGAACCACTCCGTCGTCACCGGGCTCTCCAGCGAGGCCTGGTACATCTGCGGGAAGCAGCGGGTGGTGTTGGACTGCGGGGTCGGCAGGGCGTTCCAGTCACAGGCCGGCGCCGAGTAGTTGACGTCGATCTGGCCGCCGAACTCGTCGGTGACGGTGCCGAGGCGCTGCTTGATGAACGGCATGCGGCCGTCGCCGACCTTGTCGAGCCGGTTGGCGAGCTGCTTGTAGGCGAAGGTGGTCTTCGGCAGCGCGACGGAGGGCGCGGCCGAGGTGCCGGTGTGCTTGATCGAGTCCAGCAGGAGCTGGTAGTCGAAGTCGGCGGTGCCCCACTTGTGGGTCAGGTCCCAGGTGTCCACGGCGGCGTAACTGCCGTCGGCCTGAAGGGTCTTGGCGACCACCTGGGTGAGGCGGGTGCGGGTGAAGTAGGTCGGCGAGTACTGCCCGGTGCAGTCGGTGCCGTCCTTGCAGTTCTGGTCCCACGGGGTGTCGTACCAGTACTGCCGGTTGGCGTCGATCTTCGCCGGGTCGCACAGGCCCGCCGCGGTCTCCAGGCAGCGCTCGGCGGTGCCGAAGTCGACCCGGCCCATCGGCTTGACGGTGGCCGAGTAGAGGTCGCCCTGCTGCTGGCCGTACTCGATGTGGTCCAGTCGGCCCCCGCGGATGTACGGGGTGCGGTCGGCGGCCTTGAGGTTGCGGCCGTAGTTGTTGGTCTCCGGGGTGTACCAGTAGGTGATGTCGTTGCCGTGGGCGTCGACCACCAGGTCCAGGTTCCACCGCCAGCCCTGCTGGCACCAGGAGGACGCGAAGTCCGCGCCGTTGCACGGCTCCCCGGCGTTGTTGCCGAACACCGGGACGGTGTAGACGGACTTGGTCTCCGGCTTGCCGGCCGACCAGTTCGGCAGGCGGTTGTAGCCGAAGTAGTAGGAGGTGCCGTCGGGCGTGGTGGCGCGGAAGTACTCGCCGTCGTTGTCACCGTTGCCGCGAGCACCGTCCCGCAGACGCACGACCTTCGTCGCGTCGTCGTGCTTGATCCGCCACTCGTCGGCGGAGACCGGGATCAGCTCGCCGGAGTGCCCGGCGAAGCTGATGGTGGCGTTGTCCGTCCCCCAGCAGAGGTCGCCCGGGCTGGCGGAACCGGTCTTCGGCGCGCCGTCGTCCGCGCACGCCTTGTAGCTGCGCTCGACGAAACCGGGCGAGAGGTCGAAGCCGTCACCTGCCCAGGACGCCTGGTTGTTGCTGCTGGCCGTCCGGCCGTCGATCGCACCGGAGTTGTACGACAGCCCGACCTTCGGCGTCAGCCCGCCGGGCATCGCCGTCAGCGGCATGTCGTACGACCAGGCGAACGAGCCGCTGTTCAGGGCCGTCGACCAGGTCGAGGCGGAGGACAGCGGGGTCGCCTTGTAGTCGCCGCTGGGCCCGGCGCTGCCGGTCGTGGCGGCCAGCACCATCGCGCCGGGCGCGGCCTGCAGCCGCATCGACCCGGCGGGGGCCGTGGTCAGCGCGTCGGCGGCGACGGTCTGCTTGGCCGGGTCGTTGCCGCCCGGCAGCGGGGTCTGCACCCGGCACTCGGGCAGGTCCGGGGTGGTCAGCGCGCACTCCGGCAGGCGCACCAGCTTCAGGCGCGAGCCGAAGCCGGAGCCCGCCGCCTGCGCGAACGACGAGTAGTCGACGGCCAGGCCGCCGTTCTCGTCGGCGCCGGTGACGGTCAGCAGCAGGCCGTTGACCCCGGCCTTCACGGCGGCGTCCTGGCCGAGCAGCTCGACCTTCGCCTTGCCCGCCGAACCGGCGGAGGACAGCGCGACGGGCAGGGCCCCCGCCTTCACCGCCTTGCCCTTCTCACCCGGCACGTCGACGGTGGCGCTGCCCGCGCCGGGCAGGGCGCCGTGCTTGCCGTCGGTCTTGCTGACGGTGGTGTCGGC